>JBDRTP010000337.1:0-5121 GCA_043823965.1 Chloroflexota bacterium | reverse complement strand
CGACCAGGGCAACCTGCGGGCACAGGTACTGGGCGAAAGCGGCCATCTCACCGTGCAAATCGCGACCAGCCAGTGGTCTCGCTCCGGCGGACAAACTGCGCTGGCTGTAAACATCCAGAAGATCGAGGATGGCGTGACGGTGCAAATCGGCCAGCAACAATGGATGGGCGTGGCTGCCAGCCTGGGACAATCCGCCATCGCCGCGCTCATGAACCCCCTCAACCTGCTCGGCCGCTTGGACGATATCGCCCAGGACATCCAAAACCTGCAATTGAACGAGAACGTGTGGGAGATCATTGCCCGGGAAGTTCGCGCGAAAGGAGCCAGCCACCAACTTTCCGAGCGCTTGAGCCGCCTAACCTGCGAGTACTGCGGCGCGGCCAACCCGGTCGGCGAGGCGAGCTGCGTCGCCTGCGGCGCCCCGCTGGGAGCCGTCCAACCCAGAACCTGTGGGAAATGTGGATATGTGCTTACACACGGGGAAAGATTTTGCCCGAATTGCGGGCAGCAGCAGTAATCAGTCATCAGTTATCAGTGACCAGTGTTCAATAAGCACTGGTCACTTTGCTTGATAAACCTCCGGATTGACACAATACGGCAATCTGCGCCCTTCCAGGCCGGCGAGCAGGTTTTCGCAGGCCATTTCGGCCATGCGCTTGCGTGTGCCGCGCGTCGCCGAGCCGATGTGGGGAACGATCAGGCAATTCGGCAGTGAATACAACGGATGATCCACAGGCAGCGGCTCCGGGTCGGTAACATCCAGCGCGGCGGCCGCGATCCAGCCTTCGGACAGGGCGCGGGTGAGGGCAGCGGTATCCACCACCGGACCGCGCGCCGCGTTGACCAGTATCGCAGTCGGCTTCATCTTTCGCAAAGCAGACTCGTTGATCAGGCCGCGCGTCTCGGAGGTCAATGGGCAGTGCAGGCTGACGAAATCGCTCAGCCGGATCAGTTCATCGAATGAAAGAAACGTTGCACCAAGTGACAACGAATGCGCTTCGACATCCGGACGGGGGGAGGTGTCGGTGTAGGCGATCTGCAAGCCAAAGCCGCGCGCCCGCTCGGCCACGGCGCGGCCGATCTTGCCCATGCCGACGATGCCGAGCGTCGCCCCGCGCAAATCCGCACCCAACCAGCCGGTCGGCGACCATGTCTTCCAAAGACCGGCGCGCGCATCTTGAGCCGATTCGGGCAGCCGGCGCGCGGCAGAGAGCAAGATCGCCATCGTCAGGTCGGCAGTGGCGTCCGTCAGCACGCCGGGTGTATTCCCGACCGGGATGCCGCGAGCCGTGCAGGCCGCCACGTCAACGTTGTCCACGCCGACAGCCATGTTACTGACCACGCGCAAACTGGGGGCGCGCACCAGCAAATCCTCACGGACAGGGACGGTCAGCAAGCAAAGCAGCCCTTCGGCTTCTGCAAGGTTGGAATCCAATTCGGGGGCCAGGCGCGTGGCATCCAACGGGCCTGCGACAGCATGAACCTTGCCCTTCAGGGAGGCAATCCAATCGTTGGGGAGGGTGTGGGTGAGGAGAACGAGCGGCATTTTGGTTGTCAGAAACCACGGTACAGCCGCAGGAAGATTTTGTTTATCCGTCCGGCGGAGTGAAGCCGCAAATTGGAGTGACATCGGTCGGAGATTGGGGAATAAGATTTCCTTATTTCAATGGCTGAATCTTTTCGGGCTTCTTCTGTTTTCTGGCAAGTTCCCAATCGTGAAGCAGTTCCTCCCGATGCAAGGATGCCCATTCGATCACCAATCCCAATGTGCGCGAGGAGAGACTGCCATGGATCACTGCCAGCGTATTGATGTTGATCCACGCCTCATCATCTCCGTATTCCGCGTGAAAATGAGGCGGGTTGTGGTCGTCGTAATACATGCGGATGATGATGCCAAAAAATCGGCAAATCTCAGGCATGGACGTACTCTTCCTTGAGGGCAGGGAATAGTTCCTCGGGTGTTTTGCCCGTCAGTTTCAGGTAGAGCGAATCCGCATCAATGTCAATTTCGTCTGGCCAAACGAGCCGTCTGCCGTTTTCAATGGTAACTTTTTTGAAATTCTCGTAGTTGTTCCAGGATGCGAAAACGCCTTTGCCAGCGAGGTGGGAAAGGTCAACGTTGCCAGCAGACTGATCGGCAAATTTGAGCCAGATTTTATAGTTGTCCAGCGGACGCGCTACTAAAATTCTTGGGGTCATCATTGGATTTTCCTCGGGAATATCGCAGAATGTTCGACATTCTTATTATACAGCAAGTCTCGCGCGGACTTGGATGGTTGTTTGGGGATAGTACGCACGCGGACTTCGAGGGGAGAGAGCCAGTCTGGAGGTAGGGTATGATTGAAGAGGGCAAGAGGAAGGGATATAGTTTTCATTGACTATATTCAAGCGCCTATTTTTTGCTCCAGCCGCCGTCCCTTCGACAGGCTCAGGGCAAGCCTCGGCGGCGAGGACGCCGCCTGGAACTGGTTTAAAACTATAACCTGCCAATCGCCGCCCCTTTGAGCCATCCTTATACATATACATACGCGTTCCAGTCTAGCATGTTTTGCCCAAAATCATCAACTGCTGAAAATCTTAGGGTAAGGGAGTCTGTTGGGCGCCCTCGCTACTTAAAAAAGCCGTCGCTATTAAAAAGTCATTATCAGCTCCTTCCACTCCCTGGCTTAGCACAAAGACCTTCATTTTTTCTGTATTAGCCGTTTGAGCCAACAACAGGTTGACAAATAAAACTTCGGGGTCTCTATCCGGCACAACGCCAAGCCAATCATCTCCTAATGGTTCTAGTTCTAGCTGGCTTTTAAAAACAAGTCCTTTGGCAAACATCTGCCTTATATACTCAAGCGGCAGGACTGTTTTAGGCAATCTCTTTTCATCCTCTGCGCCTTCAAAAAGCCTGCGATAAGTCCACCAGTAGGCGTTAAGATTGGGATTGTCTTTCGTCCAGCCCTGAACAATTACTTTAACCACGACAGGTTGGTCTTCCTTGTTGCGGGTTACTGTGTGGAGCACATCAACACCAGCAATTTCATTACCCAGTTCGTCGGTAATTGCCAGTCTCTCAATAATTCCAGTGGAAACTAGAAATATTGAAGAAGAATTGTCTTTATCTACAGGTCTAATACAATAATCAGGTCGGCAGATAAGGGGGGTAAGCTGGCTGGCTAATTCTTCTATCTCCTCCTGCGGCAGGAGGGCTTCGGTCGTCGGGGTGGGAGTCAGGGTGGGAGTCGGAATCGGGGTTTCGGTGGGTTTTGGGGTGTTGGTGGACCCTTCGGCTTCGCTCAAGGCAGGGATGGGGGAGGAAGATGGTGAGACTCGGAGAGAGGGAGAGCCCCCTTCGGGGACCTGTCGGCAGGCGGCCAGGCTGGCACTGAGCGCAGTCGAAGTGAGCAAGGCGAGAACAAAAATCAGAAAGCGGCGCATGGGTTCCTCCTGATGAAATTATACGCCCACCGAGACTTCCGAAGTCTCAAAGACTTCGGAAGTCTGCGTCAAGTGTCGCACTACGAGCGCGGGAAAGTGAACATAAAGGTCAAATCGTTGACGTTGGTGCCAGTGGGACCAGGTTTAAGCAGGTCATCGAGGGCAGCGAAAAAGGTGTACGAGTCATTGCGGATGAGGTGTTCCACCGGATCGAGACCCAGGCCATAAGCACGCGCAAAGGTTTCGCCAGTGACGACCGCGCCAGCGGCATCCGTCGGGCCATCCTCGCCGTCAGTTGCCAGGCTTACGAGCATCACATCCGGGAAATTGGCCAATTCGGTGACCGAGGCCAGCGCCAGTTCGGTATTACGCCCGCCGCGCCCATCGCCATGCAAAGTGACGGTCGTCTCGCCGCCCGCGACGATGCAGGCCGGTCGCGGGGCCGGGTCGCCGGTCTGCCACGCCCAGCGCAGCGTGCGGCATAATTCGACGGCAACCTGGCAGGCTTCACCCTGCAAATCGGTTCGCAGCAGGTAAGGATGAAAACCTTCGGCCTCAGCCTGTTTCAACGCCGCTTGCGCCGCCAGCAGGTTGCTGCCGACGAGGATATTGTCCACATTCCTAAAAACGGCATCCCCGGGTTTGAGCGTTTCACGCCCGGATTTCAAGGCGCTCAGCACGGATATGGGCACCTTCCCATGTATACTGTGCCCGGCGATAACTCGAACTTTTCGTTTATGCACCAAACCCGTCAACGAATCGGAAACGAATAAACGAATGAAGTAGAAGATGGCCTTTGGACTGAATGAAGACAGGTATTCGTTTATTCGCTGGTCATTCGTTGACAGAGGTTTCACGGCAAAAAACTCATTTTGTGCCCGTTTGAAGTGTAATTGGTATTTATCAAGAACAGCCAGCGCATCGGCGCAAGTGCTCGGATCGGGTGCGGTCGGGCCGGAAGCAATCGCCTCCAACGGATTTCCGACCACGTCCGAAAGGATAAGCGAAACGACCCGCGCCGGAGAAGCCAGCCGCGCCAGGCCGCCGCCTTTCAGCCGGTCGAGATGGCGGCGCAGGATGTTGATCTCGTTCACACTCGCGCCGCAAGCCAGCAGAGAGGATGTCAATGCCTGCAGATCAGACAGGGTCACGCCCTCGACCGGCGCGGCCATCAGCGCCGAGCCGCCGCCCGATATCAGGCAAAAGACCAGGTCGTCGGCGCGCAAGCCAGAGAGTAATCCAATGACACTTCGACCGACGGCCAGGCTGCGTCCGTCCGGGATGGGGTGACCGCCTTCCATAACGGCCAGCAGGTTTAGGGTCCGGCCCGCAGCGTGCTTCGGGATGACCAGCCCACCGGTCAACCGGTTGCCGAGGATGTCCGCAAGCGATTCCGCCATCGGCAGGCTGGCTTTCCCAAAGGCGAGGATAAATGTCCGCCGATAATTATCTAATGAATAGATATTACCGGCTATACGCAGCTCGTCTTTTTCACGCTGGACAAACCGCGCTACCGCCGCGCCTGGATGCACTGCATCCACTCCGGCGGCGAGGATGCGGGCTATCCCCTGACCATGCGGCGAGAGGCGCAGAGAGTGTGTAAGGAAACGCGCTGGCGCGATCATGCCCGCATGATAGCACCCTCTGCACAAAAGGGCAACAGGCTTGCAGAATCAACCCGGACGCTCTATAATA
>JBDRTP010000336.1:0-7137 GCA_043823965.1 Chloroflexota bacterium | reverse complement strand
TCGGCCTGCGCCTGGCCGAAAAAACCGGCGCGGGCGGCGCGGACAAATTTATTGATTTGCTGCTCGAAGTACGCGCCGAACTGCGCAAGCAGAAACTGTGGGCGCTTTCAGATACGATCCGCGACCGGCTCAAGGAACTCGACGTGACCATCGAAGACAGCAAAGACGGGACGACGTGGAGGTGGGGGTAAGTTTTAGGTACCGATTCGGGCAAGAAGCAGTATAATCCCGACTTGGAGTCCTCCATGCCCTCGATCTATCCCTTCACTGCTGTCGTCGGCCAGGAGCGCATGCGTCGCGCCCTGGTGCTCAACGCGGTTGACCCGCGCATCGGCGGCGTGCTGATCCGCGGCGAACGCGGCACGGCCAAGTCCACCGCGGCGCGTGCCCTGGCCGCTTTGCTTCCGCGCGTCCGGGTTGTGAAAGATTGCCGCTTCGGCTGCGACCCCGACCAGCGCGCCTCCTGGTGCACCGAGTGCCGCGAGCGGGCCGCATCCGGGGAACCGCTGCCTGTCGAACAGAAGCCCATTCCCTTCGTCAACCTGCCCGTCTCGGCGACGGAGGACCGGGTGGTCGGCACCCTCGACATCGAGCAGGCCATCCAGAAGGGGGAGCGTCACTTCGAAGCCGGCGTGCTGGCGGCCGCCAACCGCGGCCTGCTCTACATTGACGAGGTCAACCTGCTCGACGATCACGTAGTGGACGTTTTGCTCGACTCAGCCGCCATGGGCATGAACATCGTCGAGCGTGAGGGTATCTCCTTTTCTCACCCCGCCCGTTTCATCCTGGTCGGCACGATGAACCCCGAAGAAGGCGACCTGCGCCCGCAACTGCTGGATCGCTTTGCCCTTTCGGTGGACATCACCGGCATCCGCGACGCGCGCGACCGGGTGACCATCATCGAACACAACCTGGCCTTCGAATCGGATCCGGAAGCCTTCCGCAAGCAGTGGCTCCCGCACGAGGAGAAAATCTCGCGCCAGATCGCTGCCGCCCGCACGATGGTGGACAAGGTGAACTATACACGTCGCGACCTGCTCTCCATCGCCGCGCTGACCACTTCGCTGAACGTGGACGGTCACCGCGCCGACCTGGTGATACTCAAGGCTGCCCGCGCCCATGCTGCTTTCGAGGGTCGCACAGCCATCACCGACCGCGATATAGCCCTGGCCGCCGAACTGGCCCTGCCGCACCGCATCAAGCGCGGCCCCTTCCACCAGATCGGGATCACACCAGAACAGCTGCAGGAACGCATCCAACAGTTGCAAGGCTCGTCTTCGGAAGGCGAACCCTCTGAGCCAGAGCCGAAAGAGGCCGACTCCGAGGCGCAAAAAAAAAAGTCATAACTGAAACGGCCGAGCAGGAATCTCCGGATCAGCCGCCCGCCGAGCCTGGTGCGCAAAAAGATGTCTTCGATACGCAAAATGCCCACTGGTGGGATGGCGGCCAAAAGGTCAAGATCGGCGAGACGTTCGAGCCGCGCAATTTAGATACCCCCCTGGATAAACTTACCCGCCGCCACGCTGGACGGCGTTCACGTACGCGCACTGAGCGCAAGCGTGGACGTTACATCCAGGCGCGCCCGGCCAACGGCAAGACTGACGATGTAGCCTTCGATGCCACCATCCGCGCCGCCGCGCCTTACCAGAAACGTCGCACCGAACAGCGTAAGCGCGTGGCATTCGCCATCCAGAAGAACGACTTGCAGCGCAAGGTGCGGGTCAAGAAGGCCGCCAACCTGGTGCTCTTCCTGGTGGATGCTTCGTGGTCAATGGCTGTGGCTGAACGCATGGCTGCCACCAAGGGCGCGATCCTGTCCTTACTGACCGATGCCTACCAGCGCCGCGACCGGGTGGGTTTGATCGTCTTCCAAAAAGACCGCGCCACGCTCATCCTACCCCCCACGACCTCCGTCATGCTTGCCCAGCGCGCCCTGGCCGACATCCCTGTTGGAGGCAAGACGCCTCTCTCAGCCGGGATGCTCATGGCCTACGACGTGCTCACCCAAGAACAAATCACCCACCCAGACGTGGAACCTTTGCTGCTCGTCCTGACGGATGGAGCGGGGAACGTCTCCATCGGCGTATTACCCCCGCAGGAGGAGGCCTATCAGTTCGCCGAACAGATCGCGGGGCGTGACTTCCGCAGCGTGGTCATCAACATGGAGCACGCCTCCTTCGATCAGGGCCTGGCGCAGACGCTGGCCGATCATCTCGAAGCCCCGTGTTACACGCTGAATGAACTCAAGGCTGAAAATCTATACCAGACTGTCCGGCAGGAAATGAACGAGCCGCGTAAATCAGGCAGCCCCAGCTAAACTTCAGGACAGAGAGTTGTTGGCTATCCATCTGCCAGCCAGTTGTCGCCCGGCCTTGCCCCAGACGAAAGAGCAACCCCAGGTGCGTTCTACGTGGCCGATGACCGCCAGCGCGCCGCACTTCGAGTGAGCCAGAAGCCGGTTGGGCAGGCTGGCTAACGGCCTCAAGGTGAGCCGCCCGCCGTCGCGGGCGGCTGTTCCTCTACTCTAGGCCAGCTTGGTGGGCAAGACAAGCATCCATTTTGGCCAGCTAGGCGGGTCGGCTCCACCGAGTTGTTAGGCGGCCTGGAATCGCTGGCACTTGGAGGATTGGCAAGCCCTGAATTGCCCCGTCGCCTATAACCTTCGAAGGGCACGAAGGAGAACAAGGAGGACGACAGCGCCGATGAAAGCTGTGATGATGTCGCCCAGAAGTCCTGCGGCAGGGCTGATGTGGAGGATCCCAAAGACCCATCCGCCGATGAAAGCTCCGAGGATCCCGACGACGATTGCGCCTACGAGGCCGACGCTGATCCCTCTAACGAAAGCGTCAGCGAGAAGACCTGCGATGCCACCGACGACGATCCATAGCACCAATTGGTCGAGTGTCATTTCTACCTCCTTCGAGTTGGCTACCGCACAGTGAATTCGGCATGACTGCGCCTATCTTGGTCACATCGGCGTAGACATTCGCGTGTGTGACTTACTCTTTCTTCGCTGTGCGTGTCCGACGAGCTTGTTGGGCTTTTTTTATATTTTCGAGCCTGGCTCTCTGTTGTGCTTCTGTTGGCTTTTTACTCTCAGGAACATTGGGCCTGTCTTTCGCCTCAAATACGTCTCCCTTAACATGTTTGGGCTTTGATCCTAGGGCTTCGATCACCTTTCTGGCATCATCGGTATCGGCAACTAATGTATCGCCTTCAATATGGGCATCGCCTTTGCTGATAAGCCACGCTTGCGTATCCCAAGACCCGCTGCTCCTTTTACCAGCAAGGCGTAGAATATGGCCCTTTTCACCAACATCATGGTAGCGAAACGTGGTGAATTCCTCCTTTGGTCGTACAACAATTCGAAAATAGTCGCCTCCCCCTTTCGTTCCTGGTTTTGCTCGCTTTCTTCCTTCAGGCTGAGCTGAAGCGCGTTCCCGAGGCGTCATTTCCTGCCATCTCCGTTGCGCTTTCTTGATGTTTTCCTTCGCTGCTTCTTTCTGCTTGTCTGTAGTCATCTCATTTACCTCCTTTGCAACTTGTGCAATTTGCGTATCCTACTTATGCTGCAAGTGCGGCCTAACGATGGCGTAAAGCACCTGGCGTATTAGCCCCTAGCGCGGTATAAACTAGAGCCAAACTTGGCAAATCGCGCCGCGTGTTACCCTGGCGAAGCCAGGTCGCCTTAACGCGGGGTTAGCCTGCAAAGTTGGAAGCATTACGATGTTTCTGTACCAATAAATAGGACAGGGTCCACACCAATCTTGGTCAGGATCTTTCCTTTTACTTGTTCATCATAGACCTTCCATTTCAATTGATTGAAACCCTCATGATAGTCTCCTGAAAGGAAATCAATGGGGATGGCAAATCCTCCAGCAGATAATTTTCCGCCTCCCCAAAAGCGACCCTCAGTATCTGTTCCCAATGCATCCTTTATGAACTCATCTGGGTTTAAAGTATATTTGTCCGTTCTCAACGAACCAACCAGTGTCTCTTCTTGGTTATCATCGCTTACGATACCGTAAACAATCGCAGTGTGAACATTTTCTTCTGTTAGCAAAAAGTTAACTGCTTCAGGAATAGCATCTCGGTCTTTGGCTTGCAGGTATCCAACACCTGCAATTGAGTAATTTTCCACATTCAATCGATTAGCTAATGCTCGCTGGATAATATCCATCACTTTCTTAGGACGGGATTGGCTCATTATCAAACTTAGCAATTCAGTATCTCGGTAATTGCTCAAATATGCAGCCGCTTGTAAGTCTTCCTCATTTGCCCGGACAAAAGAGCTTGTATCTGTAAGTATGCCATGCATAAGTGCCGTCGCCATGACAATATGATCTTTATTAGATTTATCTAATTTGATCAAGCCCTGTTGAAGATATTGAGCATAAATCGTTGCCGTTGAGCCTGTTTTGCGAATATCTTTGTATTCGGCCTCATATAGATCTTGATTCTCGTGATGATCGACCACTAAAAGCAAATTCACCCCTGTGGCTTTCAATTGATCTGAAATTTCTCTTACAGTTGTTCCTTGATGGTCAACAAAGACTGCTGAATTATATGGACTGAAATCGAAACCTTCTTCAAACGAGATAAGGGTGTAATCCAGTGCTCGTATCAGTGCAACATTCTGTTGGTGGCTAATCGTCCCACTATAGAGAATATCTGCTTCGATATCGAATGCGGCACTAATAATCCGATGGGCGTAACCAGTTGCAATAGCATCAGGATCGGGATATTCATGCAATACGATGATATGCCGTTCCCCTCGATGGGCTTCTAATATTTCCAAAATCTCCTTATGTGGTTTCATTGCTTAGACCTCATCAAAGTGAATTAGTTTCCCGCCACTACCTGTCGCGGGCTAACGGTATGCGTGAGCCGCCGCGCGGCGCGGGCTGTGCATCGCCGGGGGTTACCTCAGCCGCAGGCCCAACCACCCCCGCAACCGCGCGCGATAGCGCGGTCGGCTCCACGCACTGTTCGGCGGGCCCTTTCCTTGGCTGACCACGCACAGATCCTCGCCATCCGAAGAACGCGGGCCTTGGCGAGCATGATCAGCCGGCTTCCCCGGGCGGCTCCCCACATGACTCATCCAAGACAATCCTGCGGCTGCGGTAGGTCTCGTAGTCGGGCACAAGGCGATCGTACTCCCCGTCCATCAGTGGCGAAGAGATCATGAAATCCGCCGATGACCGGTTGCAGGCGATGGGAATGTTCCACACCACGGCCAGGCGCAACAGCGCCTTCACGTCGGGGTCATGAGGCAATGGCTCGAGCGGATCCCAGAAGAAGATGAGGAAATCAATCTCGCCTTCCACGATCTTGGCGCCGATCTGCTGATCGCCCCCCAACGGACCGCTTTGAAGTTTCGTAATCTCAAAACCGAGCTCCTCCTCCAATACCTCCCCCGTGGTCCCGGTGGCGTACACATCGTGGTGGGCCAAAAGGTCCCGGTTGTACTTTGCCCATTCAACAAGATCTCGCTTCTTGTTGTCATGGGCGACCAATGCAATCTTCTTGTCGTGCGCCATGGGGATTCTCTTGTGAGCCATGTGTGGTCTTCACCTTGCTCCCGGCGGCTGGATCGTAATCCGCGCACGCGGGGAGTGTACGTGGCAGGCGATCGCTCGGCGCCGTGAAGCGGCCACTAGGGCCGCCGAACTATGTGTTCAGCCGCCGTTTGGCGGGTTAACGGCTTATGGGCGGATTTCAGGCAGCCTGACATCCTAAATTCAATTGGGCATCAGGCTGCAAGCGGTTAAAATAGGACGATAAACTGAAATCAGTATAGCAAAATCGCGGAGAAAATGCAATGTCCGAATAACCCACATCGTCTCCGCAAAGTCCCCAAAGGGGGAAGGGGAAAAAACTGCCGAGTAGGCCTTCGGCGTGGATTGGATCGAACGCTACATCTTCTTCCACCAAAAACGCCACCTAAAGGATATGGGCGCAGATGAAACGCTGTCCTGAGCCTGTCGAAGGATCCGCCGAAGGCCTACCGAGTAGGTGCTGTGCACTCGGCGCCTTCCTGACCCTTTATCCATACTCTAATAGCGCTTGTACGATCCGTTCGGCGGCATGGCCATCGCCAAAGGGATTGACCGCGCGCGCCATCCTGGCATGTTCAGCAGGATCATCTAACAGGCGGGAGGCTTCCGCGATGATCCGGCCGCTATCTGTGCCGACCAGTTTCAGGCTGCCGGCCTCGACCCCTTCGGGGCGCTCGGTGACCTCGCGCAGCACCAGCACCGGAACGCCGAAGGTCGGCGCCTCCTCCTGGATCCCGCCTGAATCGGTCAGGATGAGCGTCGAGCGTCGCATGAGATGGACAAGCGGCAGATAATCCAGCGGCGGAAGAAGGGTGATGTGCGGCGCATCCCCCAATGAACGATAGACCGGCTCCTGCACATTCGGGTTGAGATGGACGGGGTAGACGATCTCCACATCCCCGCGCCCGGCCAGTTCTTTCAGCGCGGCGCAAATATTTTCCAGCGGCAGGCCAAAATTTTCGCGGCGGTGGGCGGTGACAAGGATCAGACGCTTAGGAATCTGTAGATCAGGAGCCAGTGATTGGCCGTTTACTGCAGAACTAATTCCTAATTTACTGAGTAACTGATTTACTTCTTCCGGTTCCGCCTGCCTCGCCACCACTTGCAGGGCATCAATGACCGGGTTTCCCGTCACGACAATAGCGGAATCCGGCACGCCCTCGTTGAGCAGATTCTGGCGCGACCATTCTGTGGGCGCAAAGTGCAAATCGGCAGTCACGCCGGCGACGCGCCGGTTGATCTCTTCTGGAAAAGGTTGCCACTTGTCGTGCGTGCGCAAGCCGGCCTCCACGTGCCCAACGCGGATACGGCGGTAATAGGCCATTAGCGCCGTAATAGCCACCGTGGTGGTATCGCCCTGTACCAGCACCCAATCCGGGTTGAGATCGGCCAGCACCGGGTCGAGATGGGTGAAGATGGCAGCGCTGAGTTCGGCCAGCGATTGGTTCTCGCGCATCAAGTCGAGGTCAATATCCGGCTGGATGTCGAACAGGCCAAGCACCTGGTCGAGCATCTGGCGGTGTTGGGCAGTGACACAGACGCGCGAGTCCACGCCCGGCGTGCGTTTTAGTTGCTGCAC
>JBDRTP010000335.1:0-5919 GCA_043823965.1 Chloroflexota bacterium | reverse complement strand
GGTCGCGGCGGTATGATGATGAGTTCTGGAAGGAGTTGTTTGGCGCGGGGTCGAAGAAGGACGAGGCGCAGATTATGAAGGAGTTGGGGTATTAGTTTCTAACCACGAAGGACACGAAGAGCACGAAGAAAGAACTTTGTTATTTGATTTGACAGAATCGAGTCTCAAGGATATGTTTCTGATATGAAAAAGACAAAGATACACGCCGAACTGAAAGGGCGCGAACTTCCTGACCCGGCAGAAGTAATCAGACAAGGACGCGAGGAGCGCGATGTGCAACTCTTCATGGCTCAAGGTGAAGAGCGCTTGCGACAAATTGCATCTCAACGTGGTTTGAATTGGGACGAAATGTCTGAAGATAAACGTGATCAGTTCATTGATAATCTCTTGCATGAAAAACCATGAAACGCTATTAGTAGGATTTGCTCGGCGGAGGCAAGCGCGAGCAGGATGAGATTTTGAAGGAATTGGGGTTTTGATATCCAATTGTTCTTGTCACCGTTGGTGAAAATTAGCAATATTCCTGAACGCTTGTTCTGGAATAGAAGCTTGTGTATAATAATAGTGTGAGCATTCCTTCTGTAAAACCCAACTAAAAAGTTCAATTAGCCAGAGCGCTCTACGATGAAGACCGATTCCAGTCTGTACTTGCAGGAAGTTTATGAGAAGCTCGAATTTCGGACAGGAGCCGGTTTTTATTCTTTAACCGACTTGGGCTCTCAGCCCGATCTGAGTCGAATCGGCTGGATCGAGCAGGCGCGTAAGCTGGAAGCCGAAGCAGTATATTTCGTGGGGGATTATCCAGTTGCTTTGTTTTTTAAGCTGGATGACTTTTTAGAAGCGGATACTCAGGAATACGAGAAAAAAATTTATGACCTTTATTTGGAAGTCTGGAATACCAGCCGCGTTCCCATGTTCTTTGTGGCTTTGCCGTTCGAAGTGCGTGTTTACAGCGCCTATCAAAAACCGGTTCATTTGGACGAATGGCAGTCAGAAGAGCGCTGGTTGGGCAAAGTAAAAACCATCACTCAGGTGTTACCCGATTGGCAAGCTTTTTCGCGCCCTGAGGTGGAGAGCGGCCAACTCTTTCGGGAATTCCACAAGAGTTTTAGGGCAGAGGAACGAGTAGATCAATGGCTGCTCAGAAATTTACGCCAACTGCGGCAAAGACTGGGGGGCAATGATAGCCAAAAGCGTGAACACGTTCACGCGTTGATTGGACGCTCTATTTTCATCCGCTACCTGGAAGATCGAGGGGCGCTGGTAGAAGACTATTTCGATATAAATCCGGCACAGAAGTACTGCCGATATGTAGAAGTGCTCGGTAACAAAGACGACACCTACCGGCTGTTTCGTAAATTGCGTGAAGACTTCAATGGGGATTTATTCCCCTTGAGCGAAGCTGAACAAGATTCGATCTCCCAGGCCGATTTGAGCCTGCTCGGCGCTTTTCTGGACGGGCGTAGCATGGGAGATCAACCCGATTTACTGTTCTGGGCTTATCAGTTCGATATCATTCCCATCGAGCTAATCAGCAGTATCTACGAAGAGTTCTATCACGAAAACGGGGGAGAAGATAACCGTGGAACGCACTACACGCCAACCACGCTGGTGGATTTTGTTCTTTCCCAATGCCTGACGCCGGAAAGACTGGATCGCGGCGCGCGGGTGCTGGACCCTGCCTGCGGATCGGGAATATTTCTGGTAGAAGCGTTCAAACGCATGGTGTACCGTGAATGCCAGCGAAAAGGCATTATTGACGTTACGCAACTGCCGGGCGAAGAACTGGCCCGCTTATTGACCAAGCGAATTGTGGGGATTGACATCAATCAACCGGCCATCCAGGTTGCCGCGTTCAGTCTCTATCTGGCTTTTCTGGATTTTCGCAAGCCGCCGGATATTCGCCAGAACAAACAGCTCCCCAAGTTAGTTTACGATCCACAGCAACCGGCGGGTGGAAAAAGCCTGTTTTGCGCTAACACGTTCTACCCGACTCGCTCTGAGCAAGCGACTCTGGCGGGTGAACATACGTTGCCGTTAGAAAATGCTCAGTTCGACGTGATTATCGGGAACCCACCCTGGGGACAGGCTACCGGTCAGGAAGGGCAACTTGCTGTTGACTGGTGTAAGGCTTTTGGCTATCCGGTGGGAGATAAAGAATGGTCGCAAGGCTTCATCTGGCGCGCTCAACACCTGCTGAAACCAGGGGGCGAAATCGGTTTATTGGTCTCGACCGGGGTTTTCTTCAAGCATGGGGAGAACAGCAAAGCATTTCGTCAGAAATGGCTGCGCGCGAATCAGGTGCGCGCGGTCTATAACTTTGCGCATGTGCGCCGGGTGTTTTTCCGTAAGCAGGAGAAGAATGCGATTTCCCCATTTGCAGCCATCTTCTTTGCGCCGGCCTCGCCAGAAAAAATCGGACAGAATCGGGTGGCATACATTGCGGTCAAGCAGAGTACGTTCGTTGAACAATTGCAAGCTGTGGTGATTGATAAAACCGACCTGCACAAGATTCGCCAAAGCGAGCTTCTGGCGAAAGACTGGCTTTGGAAGACGTACATGTGGGGCGGTCTAAGCGATGCGGATTTGATTGAGGAGTTGAAAGGCACGGGGCAAGTATTAGGTGATGTGGTTACTGATTATTCACGCGGTTTTATAGATGGCAGTTACCCTCGCAATAAATCAACCAAAGAGCTAGGGGTTAATTTTGAATTAGATGTTGATGTTTTTCAGCATAAAACTGATTTGGCAAAGTTGGTAGTGCCAATAAAGCACCGAACATTATATCGTTTAGGAAAACCGGCTGTATACCAGGGGCCACGATTGATTATCAAGCGAGGAATCTCACGCTCAGGAAATAAGTCGGGCGAAATACAAGCCAGGTTGGCCTACGAGCCGTTTGCTTTCCCTAGTTCTTTGATCGGTTTCCGCCTGGATGGGTTAAGTGTTGAAAAACAACAAGTTCTACTTGGGGTTGTGCTTTCGTCGTTGGCGAAGTATTATCATTTCTTGACTTGTTCGACTTGGGGATTCTGGCGTTACGAAATTCACGAAGAAGAGTATTTGAGCCTGCCGGTTCGTTTTCCAGACAGCCCAGGGCTTCACCAACGCATCTTGAACGCTGTCCAGCAAATCACTACCCAAAGCGGGACTCCCAACCTGTTCGATCTTGATACTCCAGGCTGGCAGGCCATGCAAGCCGAGTTGGATGATGCTATCTTCGACCTGTACGAATTATCCGAGCCGCAGCGCGACCTGGTGTGCGATCTATGCCAGACGACGCTGGAATTCTTCTACGAAGGCGCTGACTCACAAGCCGCCAGCCCGCCTACGGTCGAATGGCTGGAAGCCTATCGCGAGGCTTTCCTGGAGACCTGGATTGAACGATTGTCGCCAAAAGGGAAAGAACTGGAAACCAGAATCTATGCCCCGCACCATGGCTTGCTGTGCGGGATGGCGTTCGAGCTAAAAGAAAAAGATACGGCGCTTCGCCATCCACCAGTAACCGATGATGCAGAATGGCAGCGCTGGTTCAGGCAATTGAGCACATCTTTGCGGAAAGAACTTACAGAAGGTATTTATGTGGATCGGGTGGTAAAAGAGTTGAGCGATTCAGGGATGTTGATCGTCAAACGCGCCGAGCGTCGCTTCTGGACGAAATCGCAGGCGCGGCAGGATGCTCAGGAGCTACTGACCGAGGTCTTCAAGTTAGAATGGCAGCAGCAGGGGGAATGAATCATGCTGTGGAGATCATTGAACTTATGGGCTGATGAAGGAAGGCGAATCCATCAGTGCCTCACAGAAGCTTTGCAACAACTGATCGCCCGGCGCGTTGTGAGCCCCAGCGATGATGAAAAAACGATTACCGGAAAACTACGCCCAATTCTCAAATCTGTTCGTAAGCAGAAGAAGTTGAAATGGTCATTACAATCCGAAGCCTCCACATTCCAAAAAGATACTGATGCTGATCCAATTGGTCACCCAGACATACGACTCACTCGATTGGATAAAGAAAAGAATCAATACGACTATGATATCGAGTGCAAGCTTGTCCGCGTGAAAAGACCGGGCAAAACGATGGACTATTGTGCTCAGTATGTAAAAGAGGGGATGCTGAGGTATCAGTCAGGCAAATATGCGCAGTCCAGTCCGCCAATGGGCGCCATGCTTGGATATGTTCAAGAAGGAGATTTTTCTTCGCTTTTGGATACGGTCAATGAGAAGGCAAAGTATCAAGGTTTGAGCGTAATCCAGTTGAAAGGGGTGGTGATGACAGGGGGAGTCACAAAGCTCTCCCAACAGCTAAAAAGGCGTAATGATCAATTCATTCTGTATCACCTTTGGGCAGATGTGCGTTGAAGGAAAGAGCCAATGACTGATCTCTTCTACTCCGTTGAACACTTTGCATCCCTCACCCACGCCTCTTCGATCAAGACCTGAATCGCCCCTGGAAGTGGCGCGAGTATGACGAGGGTGTGCGCTTCGAGGTCGTATTGGCGGAATGAAGGCGGTGGCATTTCAGCCACCCATCAACACGGCTCGTAGCCGGGACCCTTTGGCGAGAAGCCCGTGCTGAAAGTCTGGATGGAGTTGAGTTATACTCCAAACGGGCTGAATTTGGACTTCCATGTCTGGCTTGATTCTGGGACAGTTGGCTTCTCAGTTTCCAATCGTTGTGAGGTTCACTGTGATCAAAATCGAATTCACCCCCGAAGAAATTGATGCGCTTGAATACGAACGCTACTATCACCCCGATCCCAAAGCCCAGAAAAAGATGGAGGCTCTCTATCTCAAAAGCCAAGGGGTAGAACATCCAGAGATTTGTCGTCTGTGTCGTATCTCGAAAACGACCTTGGCCACCTACTAGAAACAATACCAAGACGGTGGCATCGCACGACTAAAAGAGTTCGGTTATGCGGGCCCATCCAGCGAATTGGACGAACACGCTACCACTTTGGAAGCCTATTTTCAAGAGCATCCCCCGCGCACAACAGCTGAGGCTCAACAGGCTATCAAGGAGCAGACTGGCATTGAACGTAGTCCGACCCAAATCCAAGCCTTCATGAAACGGCTCGGGATGAAATGCCGCAAGGTGGGCTATGTCCCCGGCCGTGCAGCCAATCCAGACAAGCAGGCTGAACAGGTGAGGGTAGTGGGAGTACTGAGGTACGAGTAGAAACGAGGCAAGTGGCGAAAGACTGGATAAGTGCAACTTCCGCCGGCGAATTCTGCAATCAGGTATCATCAAGGCGACCTCGCGCCTGCGTTCCGACGAGGGACGCCCGGCCCGGCTCTACCGTTACCGCGCGGACGCCGTGGCTGAAGTCAAAGCTCGCAGATTGTTTCCCTAGACAGAACCCAACAATCTATCTCCTATCTTGACAGGGGGCTGGTTTTGAGGGATAATGTTATCGAAATCCGATAACGACAGACGATAAAATGACTCTTCCACGCGACCTTTTTCTCGGTTTCATCAAACTGCACATCCTCTACCACGCCGGGCGTGAGCCGGTCTACGGGCTGTGGCTGATCGAGGAACTGGCCCGTCACGGCTACCGCCTGAGTCCCGGCACACTCTACCCGATCCTGCACGGCCTGGAAGAAGAAAAGTTGCTGATCAGCGAGGGCCGCGTAGTCGAGGGTAAGATGCGTAAGTATTACCGCCTCACCGAAACCGGGCGCACTGTCCTTGCCGAGGGAAAGATTAAGGCCCGCGAACTACTGGATGAAATTGCGTGATCGAAATTCGATAATCCGTTGAATCGCTGAATCGCTGAATCTAACCCCGCCGAAAGGAAATCCCCAATGAAATCTCCCCTCCGTCGCCTGCCCCTCAACCTCTGGGTCGTGACCGCCACCTCGTTCCTCACCGACATCTCCTCCGAGATGATCGTCTACCTGATCCCGCTCTTCCTCGCC
>JBDRTP010000334.1:0-6717 GCA_043823965.1 Chloroflexota bacterium | reverse complement strand
ACCGGTTGGCACATCTGTTTCGACGCGCTGAATGGCGGTTTGCTCCTGGTAAGTAATGGATGGGTTCGCGCTGGCGCGCTCGCGGAGCAAGGGCAGGCAGACGGTTGCATGGCTGCGATTGAGGATGGTGACGGTATTCTCGCGGCCGGCGAGGTTCAGGGCGTAATCGAAGGCCGCGTCCCCCGCGCCGACGATGGTCACGTGCTTGCCGCGTGCTTTCAGCAAAGGCCAGACTTCACTGAAAACTTTGTTTCGCATCTGGGGAGAAATTTCGAGGGGAAACGGTTTTGGCTTTGTTCCCGAAGCGATGACTACAAAGTGGGATTCGTATGGCGGGTTTCTTACCTGCCCTCGGGTGGCGGGTATGGAAACCCGCCCTACGTCGGCAACAAATCGGTCATCTTTGAAATCCAACCTCACTACTTCTCCGTAAGTCACCGGGACGCCGATCCGCTGTATCTGCTTTTCAAATAAAGCAACCAATTTCGGGCCGGGGATGCCATTCGGAAAGCCGGGATAGTTTTCGACCAGATTGGCATTCCGCAGCAACCCACCGACGCGGTCTTTTTCCAGCAGGATTGGTGACAGGCCGAAGCGTTTCAATTGGATGGCAGCGGCGATACCGGCGGGGCCTGCGCCAATGATGAGAGTGTCGGTTTTGTTCATTAAATCTCCGTGCTTTTCCCGTGAAATCCGTGTCATCCGGGTCCAGAACAAGTGAGTTATCAAATGCTCGTTTCAACATCCTTGAAGGCAGAAAGAATTTCTTCGACCTGTACCGGTAAGGCAAATCCGTGCGCCAGGTTGAGTAGTGTTGCTCTATGAAAAGACTCGGTATATGTGGCTGTGCCATCAATGGCAAAGAAGACTTCATAGCCGCGCATGAAGGCCGAGCGCGCCGTCGTCTCGCAGCATAGATGGGTCATTACGCCGCTGATGACCACCTCCCCCACCCCGCCGGCGCGCAGATCGCTTTCCAGCCGCGTTTCGTAAAAGGCGTCGTACTGGTTTTTATGAAGTATTGCTCCTTTCGATGTATCTAATTGCTTGATAATGTGGCTATACGCAGTTTGCGGACAAATCAGGTCTTTCCACCACTTTCCCATCATGCCTGCATTCTCCTCTGTATTGACGTGACGGGTAAAAAATATTGGCCGGTTGTACGCGGCAAAGACTTTTATCATGAATTGAATATTCGGAATGATGGCTGGCGCACTGGGAACAAAAGCGTGAGATGCCTGGCTTAGAAAATATTCCTGCATATCCAACACCAGCAGCGCGCCGCGGGTGGGATGAAAGGCAATATTTTCATGCCTGCGACAGTATTTGGCAACCGAAGCCAACATATCGCGTGACTTTTTGTGAATGGTTGCTGGAGTGAAGTAACGTTCTTTTTGCATTGCTTTTATTATCCTCCCGCAGGTTTCAGAACCTGCGGGAGGATTTATGCAGTAAGTAACTTCCTCGTCAGCATACTGCCCAAAATGGCGCAGACATCCGTCGGCAGGTAATGGCTGGCCGAGGCGTCGAATAATATCTTGCAGGTTGCCGGAAAATCTTCGTCGCCAAGATGGTACACCACCATCAGCGGCAGGCGCGGCAGGAGATGAAAGGCAAAGGCCGCGTCGCCGTAGGCAATCTTCATTCCGTCCAGTTTGCGCGCCGCCTGCTCCAAAGCGGTCAGATCATCGCCGAAATACTTGACCAGTTCATTGCCGGAATAACCCTGAAAGGCTTGATTATAAAAACGGCCATCCGGCAGGTCAGCAAAAGCAACCCAGCGGTCTTCGAGCGGCGCGCCGTCGGCGGTGCTCAGATAATACAGGATGAGCGCCTGCAAAGCGTCGGGCAGGGGCTGGCCGGTTTGGGCGTCCGCAGGCGTGAGGCCCGGAAAGGCGACGCACACCGCTTTACCGAAAAGGGACAGGCGGATTTCGGTTATCCCGTTCGCAGTTTGAAATTCTGCTCCACTGTCCGCCGCCAGGGTTTGCGGATTTGCCTTCCGGAGCAGTTCTTCACGCAGTCCGGAGAGACGTTCCGCAAGCTGATTTTTCTGGCTGGTTGTTTTCAAGGGAGTCATCACGCGCCTCGTTTGATGGCCTCGCCACGCAAGGCCAGGATGATCTTTTCCAGATTGAGATTTTTAATACAGGCCGCCTGTGTTCGTCCGTGCAATTCGTGTTTTCCGTGTCCTGAAAGATTTTACCCCATCAAATCCCAACGTGTTACGCGAGAATACCCTTTTCTCTTAACAACGGTCGCGGGTCTACCAGGTTTTTGTTCAGCGCGGCGGTCTTTTCGGGCAGGCCGAGCGCCAGGGCCATCAACTGCGTGAAATAGAATATCGGCATGGGCTCCGCCAGTTTCATCTGGAACTGGCGCGCGTCCAGGTTGGTGTGGCACAACGGACAGGCGACCACCATGGCCTCCGCGCCGGCCTCACGGGCGCGCTCGATCAAATTGCAGCTCAGGTCGCGGACGATGTCCGGGCGCGTGAGCGAATGGGTCGCGCCGCAACAGGTGGTCTTGTAGGACCAATCCTTCACCTCCGCTCCCAGGGCGGTCATCAGGGCGTCCATCTCGGTTGGATTCTCCGGGTGGGCCGCGCCGGTGACCTGCGGCGGGCGGGTCAGCAGGCAGCCGTAATAGCAGACCACGCGCAGGTCGGCCAGCGGGCGTTTCACCCTCGCGGCGACTTCCTGCGCCCCCACGCGGCGAAAAAGCGCTTCGCACAGGGCGCTCACGCGCACGCTGTCCTGGTAGGAGTAATTCATGGCCTGTTCTAGCTCCGCCTTGCGTTGCGGATCATGACGGATCTCATGCAGGGCCATGCGGGTGTGGTTGAAGCAGGCCGCGCAGGGCATGACCACTTCGTCCAGGCCGCTTTGTTCGACCAGGCGCAGATTTTCCAGCGGCAGGCGCCGGGCGGTTTCGGGATAGGCGCGGTGGATGGGGGTGCTCCCACAGCAGACCCAGCCGGGCGGCTCGTGCAATTTCAATCCCAGCGCCTCGCAGACGGCTTTGGCGGAGGCGTTGTACTCGGCGGCGGTGGAGTGGAGGGAACAGCCGGGATAATAGGCGACCGTATCCGCCGTTGCCGGCACAGGTTTGACGCGTTTCGGAGGCCGCACCCGTTTGGGCAGGAAAGGCAGTTTGTTTTTACTGATGATCTTTACGCCCAGGTCCAGGTCTTCCGTCAGGCGGCCCGTGCATAATTTCATTTCGGCTATCAGGCCGAGTTCGTAGGAGCGGCCCCACAGGCGCACTTCGCGCCGGAACGCCTGATTCAAGGCGTCCACTTCGGGGACCTGGGGCTGGAGGCCGAGTCGCCCGACCTCGCGGGTCAGGAAGGCCATGATGCCGACCACGTCCAGTCCCTGCGGGCAGCGGGTGGTACAGGTCTGGCAGGAGGCGCACAACCACGGGGCCCGGGATTGAAGCGCCACGTCCTCCTGTCCCAGTTGCAGGGCGCGCATCACCTGGTTGGGCTGCCAGTCGAAATATTCCGCCAACGGACAGCCGCCGGTGCATTTGACGCACTGGTAGCAGAGATACACGTTCTGCCCCAGTTCGTCCATGACGCGTTTCGCCAGGGCGGGGTTGATCGTCATCACTTCCTCGGACTTTTGCCGTTCTTCTATCATCACTCGTCTCCTTACCTGGAACCGAACACTGATCACTGAAAACTGATTACTGATCACTGATCACTGGTCACTGGTCACTGGTCACTGGTCACTGGTCACTGGCACTACTCAACAACTGGCCTCGGGTACAGCCCGGCGCCCTCGACGATTGGCTTGACGGCCTCTTCCCATTCAATCGCCATGATGTGCACGCCCGCCACGCCCTCGACCTTTTGCAGTTGCTGGATGAGATCAATGCAGATCTGGATGCCAGTCTCCTGCCAGGCTTTGGAGCGCGCCTTTTTATCTTCGGGCGTCAATTCCTCCTTGCTCTTGCCAGCCCAGAATGCGCCAGCTGCAGTCATGCGGGCGATCAGTTCATCGGGAATCAGGATGCCAGGCACGTTATCCTTCATATACTTTGCCATCGAGGGGCTTTTCAGCGGCCCGACGCCAGCCAGGATGTAGGTCTGTTTGTGGATGCCGAGTTCGCACACCTTTTCCATGAACTTCTTGAAGGCTTCGATATCGAAGACCAGTTGCGTCTGGATGAAGTTCGCGCCAGCCTTGACCTTCTTCGCCAGTCTGTGCGGACGGAAGGCGACGGGGTGGGCGAAGGGCGATTCCACCGCCCCGACGAAGAAGCGGGGTTCCTGACCCTTCATCTCCTCACCGCACTGGAAGACGCGCTGATCGCGCATCGCGGTCACCATCTGCACCATCTGGGTCGAATCGATGTCGAAGACGTTCTTGGCGGTGGGATGATTGCCAAAGGTCTGATGATCGCCCGTCAGGCACAGCAAATTGCGGATGCCGAGCGCGTACGCGCCGAGCAAGTCGGATTGCATCGCCAGGCGGTTGCGGTCGCGGCAGACCATCTGGATGATCGGCTCCAGCCCCTCCTGTACGACGATCGCCCCCGCGCCGATGCTGGACATGCGCACGATTGCGGTCTGGTTATCGGTCAGGTTGACGCCGTCGCAGCAGCCTTTGAGCAGGGCGGCCTTCTTGACGATGACATTCCTGTCCGCGCTCTGCGGCGGGCCGAGTTCTGCGGTGACAGCAAAATGACCGTTCTTGAGCACCCGTTCTAAATTCGATCCAGTGAGATAACCGTTTGTATTCGTCATAGTTGTTTCTCCATTCGTGATAAGTGATGAGTGATGAGTAAATTACGCCATGTTCAACTCTCACTTCTCACTCGTCACTTATCACTTTTTACTTCTCACTCTTCCTTCCCCAGTCTCAAGTCTTCGCGCACAATCTTGCGCAGGCCGCCGTCGCGGGCGGTTTTCCAGTTTTTGGGCGGCTGGATGTCCATCAGAACTTCCAGTTTGCCCATGCTGCTCAGGCGGTCGTAGATCAACTGCCAGCCGCAGGGAACATCTGGATCAATTTCGCAATGACCGTCCAGCGAGCCGCCGCACGGCCCATTGAGCAGCGACTTGGAACAGCGGGCGATCGGGCAGATGCCGCCCGTCAGTCCGAGGATGCAGTCGCCGCAGGCCGCGCAGCGTTCGGCCCAGACCCCCTGTTCGGTCGGCAGGCCCATGAACTTGGTGTTCAGTCCCGGCACGACCCAGGCGTTGGGAAAATGCTCGGCGATGGCCTGCACGCCGACGCCGCAGCCCAGCGAGAGCACCACGTCCACGCCCTTGACCTGCTCGGCGATCTCATCCAGGTATTCCCACTCGCATTGGCGCTGGACGGTCACGTCCGTGACGTCCTTCGGGGTGCCGTCCAGTTTCGAGGTCATGCGTAGCTCGGCCGAGACGATGGCCGCCTCGCGCGACCCGCCGGCGAAGCAGACCGTCACGCACGTCCCGCAGCCGACGACCAATACGTTTTTGGCATCATCGACAAGTTTTTTGATTTCTTCGAGGCTTTTTTGTTCGGCTACTATCATGAGCCACTCTCCTTCAACGGATTAATTCCGAATGATTCTATTTTTTCGGTCATCTCTTTTGTAATTTCAACAAATTTTCCAGCCATCGCCGAGGACAGATTGAACATCTGTACCCGCTCCGGCTCAAGCCCAATTTCTTTCAATAATGCCTGTATTCGTTCCACTCTGCGCCTTGCATTCGCATTACCTTCCAAGTAATGACAGTTGCCAGGCAGGCAGCCTGCCACCATCACGCCGTCCGCGCCGTCTTCGAAGGCTTGCAGCACCATCAGCACATCCAGTTTACCCGTGCAGGGCAGCAGCACGATCTTGACGTTGGGCGGGTACTGCATCCGCAGCCCGCCGGCCAGGTCAGCGGCGGCATAGGCGCAGTGTTCACAACAATAAGCGATAATCTGTAAAGACGGGGTTTCCATAAATGCTGTCTCTGCTCACTGAACACTGAAAACCGATTACTGATCACTGGTAACTGGTAACTGGTACTTCAACAGCGCGCCAACCTTTGCAACCATCTGCGCGTCGGTGTAGTGCATCAACTGGATCGCCCGCGCGGGACACTCGGCGGCGCACGAGCCACAGCCCTGGCAGACCGCCGCCTCGATGTACGCCGCGCCAATGATACCGCCGACACCGGTCAAATCCGCCCGAATTTTAGGCACATTGAATGGACAGATTCGCACGCAGGTCAGGCAGCCTGTGCATTTCGAGGCGTCCACCACTGCCACGCGCCCGCCGGCCATCAGCGTTTCGCGGCTCAGGATGCGCGCCGCCCGCGCCGCGGCCGCCTGCGCCTGGATCATGGTCTCGTCCAGCAGTTTCGGATAGTGCGCCATGCCAGCCATGAAGATGCCGTCGGAGGCAAAGTCCACAGGACGGAGTTTGACGTGCGCCTCGAGGAAGAACCCATCCGCATCCAGCGGGACTTTGAACATGGCCGACAGTTCATGGGCATCTTCATTCGGTACAACGGGCATCGAGAGGACCAGCAAGTCTGGTTGCAAGTGGACTTCGCGATGTAAAGTGGATTCCCAGACGTTAATGCTGATTTTTGATTGCGGATTGCGGATTGCGGATTGCGGATTCGCTGACTCGCTGATTTGCTGAATCGTTGAATCGCTGATTCGAACTTCAGGTTTGCGGTCAGGTTCATAGCGAATAAAGATTACACCTTTCTCGCGGGCTTGCTCA
>JBDRTP010000333.1:0-5675 GCA_043823965.1 Chloroflexota bacterium | reverse complement strand
AAAAATCGGGTGTGGCCTTGTTGGCCTCACAGGTTCACCATCACCCCGGTGATGTTCCGAGGATTCGGTTGAACCCACCCGACTTATTATTATCATAGCATGTTTCGTTTTCTTTGTCAAACTGATTTTCGAGATTTCCGCTCTTAATCTTACTTCTGAAGGTAATCTAACCCCATGTCAATATCAGTTCTGCGTGAAAAAATCAACAAGAAAGAATCCCACCTGGCAGTCATCGGCCTGGGTTACGTGGGGCTGCCGGTGGCATGTCGAAGGGCCGGTCGGTGTACAATCGCGTAATTTCAGTAATGAGCGTATATATTCAACCCTGGCCTGAGCAGGGCGAACGGCAGGTTGGAGAGCCAGATATTTTCTCAGGGATGGGATCGCCTGCCTGCACTTGCGCAGTTTGCAAGTGTACCTACCCCTGGGTGGAGGCACAGGTGAAAAAGACTGACGAGCGACGGAGAGGCTGCACGCTCGGCGCAAACTATGAGCACCGGGCTGAGTTGTTCTAGATTTGTGGAGAAATGAACATGGTGACGACGGCAACGATGGTCAATCAACTGGAAACTGTTTTCAAACCGCGCCAGGCGACAGTGCTGGCGGAGGTTATCACCGCGGCATACAATACGCTGGTAAAAGGGAGCGACCTGGCGGAACTGAAAGTGATTGTGCGTGACCTCGCGCAGGCGCAGCAGCGCACCGAGCAGCGCGTCGCCGAGTTGGCAGAGGCGCAACAGCGCACTGAACTGCAGGTGCAGCGCACCGAGCAGCGCGTCGCCGAGTTGGCAGAGGCGCAAAAGCACACTGAACTGCAGGTGCAGCGCACCGAGCAGCAGATACAGCGGCTGGTGCAGGTTGTGGAAGGCACCAACCGGGAACTCGGCGGGCTCTCGCGCAGTATGAGTTACGCGCTGGAGAATGAAGCCTACCGCGTCTTGCCGGCGTTGCTGCGGGCACAACATGGGATCGAAGTAGAGGAACGCATTGTCCGCGCGGAGGTCGGCGGGAAAGAGATCAACGTATTCGGGCGCGGCACGCGGGCAGGACAGCCCGTGCTCATCGTGGGAGAAGTGAAACTGCGACTGGACGAGCGGCGGGGGGCGCTGGCAGCGGAAGCGAATGCGTTGGCGGAGTTGGACGAGAAAATTGGCGTGGTGCGGCAGGTCTATCCCGATGCCACCATCGTGCCATTGCTGGTGACGCATTACGCGCGCGTCGCGTTTTTGCAGAAAGCACAGGAGCGGGGCATCATTGTGGTGCAGAGTTTTGAGTGGTGAGGCGAAGTGCTCCCTGGCCTCCCGCAAGGAAATCCCGTAAGAACATCCCGCAAGAGATTCGGGACGATGTCCCGTAAGAGCATCGGGATGATATCGGGACGATGTGCGAGGAACGAAGCAGTCTCCTCGTAACTGGGGATTGCTTACCACTTCGTGGCACACGTCGTCGGGAAGAACACCCTCCTCGCAATGACAGTATGCTTTTGTTTCTTTCGCTTGGAACAGCGGCGATTTCCCGCTGCCGACCCATGCGCAGCGCCCTTCGATGATGTTTCGACAGGCTCAACACAGCGCCTCAGGGCAGCGCCTACCCTTCGACAAGCTCAGGTCGCCGCTCGGCAGGGTGCTTCCCTACCCACAGGGTGCTTCGCGAAAGGGACGCTACGCGGTCGCAACCCACAGGGTGCTTCGCGAAGGCCTACTCGGTGGATTTACTCGCAACGACATGTTCATATCGAGAATTGTTGCTCCCAACCGCGCCGGGTTTTGTTCGACGTTTTTTGTATCCACCCCAGAGATTGCAATCCTGTTCTGACGCGTAAGCGCATGTCGGAAGGGCGGATGCTTGGAAAAACAAGCCAGTCGCTTGTACTGAGCTTGCCGTCTCGCACCGGCGTCCACAGGATCGCTTCGCTGATGCCGCCGTTGTTCGCGGCACGAACGGTGTCGAAGTGAAGTATCCGTGGTTGCATGGGCCCCTGGCACCGCTGGGAAATTCACGTGGTCAGCATGGTTCAGGTTGAAAGCTGCGGGTTGTATTTCGGTAAAAGGTGAAGCAATGGACATAGAATACACAATTCAAGTCTGGAGGGATGGAGATCAATTCATCGCCCATGCCATGCCGCTCGATGTGATGAGCTCGGGTCAAACGCCTGAAGAGGCAAGGCGGGCATTATACGAGGCAGTCAGCCTTTTCCTGGAGACAGCAAAGGAGCACGGTACTGACGAATATTTCAGATTACTGGAAGAGGTGCTTTAAGCTATACCGAAGCGAATGCAGAGAACCCTTGCTAAAGCACGCTGTCGCGGTCGGCAGGGTTTCGACAGCCCTTCGATAAACTCAGGATAAAGCTCAACCTACCAGCTCAACCTAACTCGGACAAGCCGAAAAAGATTCAACCACGACCCTCAAAGAACGGGGGCACGAGGTCACGAAGAAACACAAAGGAAAACCCTTAAAAACTTCGTGATACTTTGTGACCTTTGTGGTTCACCGTTCGTCCGCACGCTACGCGGTCGCTTCGCTGATGCCGCCCTGGCCTAGCCCGCCAGGGCAGGCAGTGCAGGCACATTCGCTTCACTCCCTGGCCTAGCCCGCCACCGTTCGTCCGCACGCTACGCGGTCGCTTCGCTGATGCCGCGAACAACGGCGGCACGCCGGTGCGAGACGGCAGGGCAGGCAGTGCAGGCCTGGAGGGGGGGCGAGAGAAAGCTCCTGCCGCAATTTGTCGTAAGGGTCCGTAAAAGAATAATTTCCCTCACATAATTTGATGTTGTCATTGCGAGCCGCACTTTGGCGAAGCAATCTCCCATTCAACGGGCAAAGTTGGCCTTCAGGAGATTGCTTCGTCGCAAAGAACGCTTCTACTAAGAAACAAGTGTCACTCCCGTAAGAGCATCGGGACGATGTGCGAGGAACGAAGCAGTCTCCTCGTAACTGGGGATTGCTTCGTCGGGAAGAGCACCCTCCTCGCAATGACAGATGCTATGTTCCTTTCGCTTTGAACAGCGCTGATTTTCCGCTGTGGATTTACTCGCAATGACACGCCGACAACGAATGGCTTCGCCCGTTTGGTTGCGGCTGGAAGCCGCGCTATGTAACGGTGGATGAACTGGTCGCAACGGTGGCCGAGGTGGCGGGTAAAAAGGTAAACATACGGCATGTCGAAGGGCCTGTTGGTGTGCAATCGCGTAATTTTAGTATGGTCTTCTCCGTATGTCTGACGAACGTGAATGAGGTACAATATTGACGAAGGAATTGCAGAAGTCGATCACGATAGTGAATGCCGTTATCACACCTGAAACGGTACAGGAGATTATCCGCAAGGCTTCCGCTATCAATTGGGGAACGCATTTGCTGCGGTGGCGTTATTTCGATGTCACCCACGAAGGCAATACGATCCACCGTGGCGCATTGATTCCGACGGCGCTGTGGCACTTGCTCAAGCGGGTGTACGTGGACTTGGAACGTATGAACCAACAAGAACTGGAACGTCTGGTCAGGAAGTACTACGGTTACGTCGCTGACCCGGAAGGATCGGGGGTTGAAGCGCTTGACCTGCTTTCCGTGCGCGACAAAATCCAGATATTTCTGGACTTCAGCACGCCGGAGAAGGAGCTCTCCCGTTCCTTATACGAACAGATTCATGAACTGGATCGATTGCTTTGGAATGAGCAGGAGACATTTTTGACAGCCATTGGCGGGCGAGAACTCCAACATGCCCGACAACAACGGCGCAGCCCGCGATCCCACTGGTGGTGGTACCTCGACGAATTGAAAGCACCGCCCCAACCGCTTCAAGCACAGCGGGAACGACTGGCCCAAGCATTTGAGGGGTAACTACTCCGTCAAACACCCATGCCCTGCCTGCCCTGGCGGGCTAGGCCAGGGAGTTTATCGAAGGGTCTCCAAATCCTACCCTGCAGTTGCGCTCCCTGGCCTGCCGTCTCGCATCGGAGTGCAGCCGATACCTGCAAAGTACGCAGGTACTTTACCTGCAAAGACACAGGTACATGTGCTCGCGGCACGAACGGTAGCCCGCCACCTGAAATTGCTACCTGAAACTGCTACCTGAAACTGCTACCTGAAACTGCCAGGTACACTTGCAAACTGCGCAAGTGCAGGCAGGCAGGTACACTTGCAAACTGCGCAAGTGCAGGCAGGCATGGCAGGCGATAAGCTCAACACAAGCATTCCCGGCCACAAAGCCAGCCGGCCGAAAAGAGGGCTGCTGCTCTTCAAAGGTTAAGAAGTTCACGGCCAGGCTGCTACACGGTATAATAGCATCTGTGTGTAGAAAAGGCAACTCGGAAAGGATGAGACCGTTATGGTAAATCTGCTGCAACGAATTACTTTCGACCCCAATGTGCTTGTCGGCAAGCCCGTGATCCGCGGCCTGCGTATCTCTGTAGAGATGATTCTGGAACTCCTGGCCAAAGGGAGCAGCAGGCAGGAGATTCTGGAGGATTATCCAAACTTGGAACCAGAAGACATCGGGGCGGCCTTGCTCTATGCCCATCATTTGGTCGCCGATGAATTGGTCCTCGATCGGGTGGCTGCGTAAATGAAGTTTTTGGCGGATGTCAATGCAAGCGGTTCATTGGCAGACTGGCTATCAGGCAAGGGGTACGATGTTGCCCGGGTCTCGGATGTAGATCCCCGGATGGTAGACGATGACATTTTACGATGGGCGATCCGTGAAGGACGAGTAATCATTACCACAGACCAGGATTTCGAGCAGAAGATTTGGCAAGAAGGAAAACAGCACAAGGGTATTTTGCGCCTGGAAAATCTACCTCGCGCCGAACGGATGGCATTGTTGCAGGATGTATTGCATCATAACAGTCGGGATCTAGAATCGGGAGCTATCATCATCGCAATGAGCCGGAAAATTCGCATTCGTAGACCCTTCAGTGGATGACAGGGCGATAGAGTAACGCCACTTCGTTAGGGAGCTCCCCTTCCCCCGCTCTCCCCAGCACCCCTTCTCCTTTATGAAAATCCTCTCCATCCTCGGCGCCCGCCCGCAGTTCATCAAGGCTGCTCCGGTGAGTAAGGCATTGCGCGCAGCCGGTCACCAGGATTTTATCTTGCATACCGGCCAGCATTACGACTACGGCATGTCGCAGGTGTTCTTCGACGAGCTCCCTGGCCTGGCCCGCCACATCGTCCCGGTGCTCTTACGGGACATCGTCCCGATGTTCTTACGGGATGTCCTTGCGGGAGGACAGGCAAGTGTAGGCAAAGTAAAGAAAAACACCAAAACCCCTTGTGGTGAAAAAGGTTCTTGGGCTTGATTGCGACATTGCGAAAGGTTGGTAAAGTCATGAGCACCCAAACATCGTATTTCCAGGATGTTATCGAAACGGTCGAAAAGCTGCCACCGGATGATCAACTGTTATTGGTTGATATTATTCGCCAGCGTTTGGTTGAGAAACGCCATAAAGATTTGATCGCTGAAGTTGCTGAAGCACGTCAGGCGTATCAAACCGGTGATGTTCGTCGTGGAACCGTAGATGACGTTGTGAAGGAATTGGCTGAGTGAAGGCGTTAGTTTGGAGTTCCGCCTTCGTTCGGGCTTTCAAAAGAGCACCGTTCGTCCGCACGCTACGCGGTCGCTTCGCTGATGCCGCGAACACCGGGACAACGAATGTCTCGACAAGCTCGACAACTGC
>JBDRTP010000332.1:0-7706 GCA_043823965.1 Chloroflexota bacterium | reverse complement strand
GCAAGCGTGTGACCATCGCCGCCTTCCCCTGGCGCTGGGTCAAGGGTGATGGTTGTATCGTCCGTATGGTCGCAATTGTTGACCCGACGGGCGATTTTCGTCTATAGCACAAAGGAGGAGTTCCATGAAAGTAACTCGTTTTCCAGAAGCTGTGAAGTACAGCCCTTCCAAACACACCGACTGCTTCGCCATGCACCTGCAGCACAAGAACCTGGGCTGCGAGGCGCCCTACTGGGTTGGCTGCTCCTATTACTTGCCTGGAGGCAAGGCCGACTGGGATGCTGGGCCGCTGCCCAAGGTTTACATCGTGCTGGAGGGTGAGCTGACCATGGCCTTCGAAGGCCAGGAATTCAAGCTGGGACCCATGGACTCGATCTATATCGGGCCTGGCGAAAACCGCCAGGTGCGCAACGACACCAACCACGTCGCGACCATGCTGGTTGTGATGCCCTATCCACCTCAGTAGGGAGGTTCCCATGCAAATAGAGAATATCCCCAATACCAAGTCGCTCTTTGATGTCACCGGCAAGGTGGCCCTCATCACCGGAGCGACAGGCGGCTTTGGACAGGCAAGCGCAAAAGGGCTGGCAAAGGCCGGCGCAAAGGTGATGCTCACTGGCCGTTCAGCAGAGAAACTGGAGCCTGTTGCCAAAGAGATCCAACAGGCTGGATTCATAGCGGCTTACGTCGCCGGCGAACCAGATAGCCCCGATGATGTGAAGGGCGTCGTTGCAGAAACGGTCAAACAGTTCGGCGGCATAGACATCCTCGTCACCGCGGCGGGACTCAGTCGCATCCATCCGATTACCGAGTTCCCCGTTGAGGAATTTGACGAGATCATGGATGTCAACGTCAAAGGCAGTTGGTTGATCTGCCGGGAAGTTGGCCCGGTAATGATAAAGCAGGGCCGGGGCGGCAAAGTCATTCTCGTCTCGTCTACACGTGGCCTGCTCGGCATGAAGAACTACACAGGTTATGCGACCTCGAAGGGTGCAGTCACTCTCCTGGCCCGCTCTTTGGCGTGTGAGTGGGGCGAGTATGGCATCAATGTCAATGCGATTGCCCCCACTGTATTCCGTACCGCGCTCACCCAATGGATGTTCGACGATAAGGAGCGCTACAAAGTATTCCTGAATCGTATCCCCATCGGACGGCTGGGGGAGCCGGAGGATTTCATCGGGACGGTGATTTACCTGTCATCCCATGCGTCCGACTTCATGACCGGCGCCATCTTGTACGTGGATGGCGGTTACACCGCGGGCTAGTGAGCGCCATGTCTACTCCAGAACAGATAGCGATTATCGGCGCTGGCCTGATGGGGCACGGTATTGCACAGGTTTTTGCCGTGCATGGGCACCCTGTCAGGATGACCGACTCGAACGAAGGGGTACTCAATGCAGCCAAGGACCGCGTCCGCGCCAACCTCACGAACATGGTAAAACGAGGCATTAAAATTGGCGCGGATATTGATGAGATTCTGGGTAACATCTGCACGACGGCTGACATCGCCACAGCCTGCGAAGGCAGCGACTTCGTTTTCGAGGCAGTTTTCGAGAACCTGGAACTAAAACAGCGGATTTTCGCAGACCTGGATCGCATTTGCCCACCGACCACTATCTTGTGCAGCAACACTTCGGTGATGAGTATCACTGAGATTGCAGAGAAGTCGGAGCATCGTGAGCGAATCATCGGCACGCACTTCTGGAATCCACCCTATCTGATCCCATTGGTTGAAGTGGTACGTACGAAAGAGGCTGCTGATTGGTGCATTAGCGCAACTTATGATTTGCTCGCGCGGGTGGGCAAGCATCCTGTCCATGTGCATAAAGATGTGCCCGGATTCGTCGGAAACCGTTTGCAGCATGCGCTATGGCGTGAGGCCTTTGCAATCATAGACCAGGGGATTTGCGACCCGGCGACAGTTGACGAGGTCATTCGTAATGGGTTTGGGCTGCGTTTGCCAATCCTGGGGCCCGTAGAAACCGCCGACATGGTCGGTCTGGATCTCACCCTCGCTATCCACAATTACATCCTGAAACATATCAATGCTGATCCAACCCCATCAACTACGCTCCAGGCCAAGGTTGCGGCAGGCGAACTGGGATTCAAGAGCGGGAGAGGATTTAGGGATTGGTCAGAAAGTGACATGGCCGAATCGCGAGAGCGCCTCGCGAACTATCTCATCACAGTCTTTGCTGAACGGCAACGACAACCGAAAGGAGGAATAGAAAAATAGATAAAACATCAATAATCAGCAACCCCAAGAAAGATTTCTTTTCCAACTAGAGAATAAAGAAGAGGAGATGTGAAATGAAACGAATGCAATTGATGCTGGCAATGGCTCTCATTGCCATGCTGGTGGTAACTGGTTGCGGCCCGGCAAAAACACCGCCTCCGGCTGCCACAGAGCCACCGGCTGCAGCCACCACTGCACCTGTAAGCGGACCAGAATTTATTCTGATCGGCTCCCCGGCGCCCCTGACCGGCATGTTCGCTGGATTCGGTGAAAGCGCCGCATGGGGCGCGCAAGCTGCCGTGGACGATATCAACACCCTGGGAGGGGTTTATGTGCAGGAGTATGACCGCAAGATCCCCGTGAAGCTCATTGTCGTTGATACCGAGAGCGATCCGGCAAAAGTAGGGCCTCTTGCTGAGAGCCTTATTCTCAGTGATAAGGTCAACATGTTGTTCTCTCCAGACATGCCACCACCGATGCACATCCCAACCGCCGAGATAGCTGAGAAATATGGCATTCCGCATATCGTTGGCGGTGGGCCTATAGAACCCTGGCTGGGTGCTCGCGGTTCAACAGAGACAAAGTGGTCGTACACATGGCACACCGGTTTCGGAATCGCCACCCCACCTCCCGAGGGAGATCCCAGATATGGTTTGCCCGGATATACCATCAAGGATTCCTGGTTTGCTGTGTTGGATGCCTATGGTGATCAGACCAACAAAGTAGCCGGCGTCTTCGCGACGGATGAACCGGATGGGATTGGCTGGTACGGCTTGTTCCCCGGTCTGCTGGAGGAATGGGGCGCAACGGTCATCGGGATGGACCATAAACTGGGCTTCTTTCCCCTGGACACAACGGACTTCACAGCTATGTGTACAGAGTGGAAGAATAATAATGTAGAGATCCTGTGGGGTAACGTGCCTGGTCCTGCGTTCGCACCCATGTGGAGGCAATGCAAGCAACTGGGCTTTAATCCGAAGATCGTAATGGTCGGAAGGGCGCCACTCTTCTATATTGACGTGAACGCCTGGGGTGGAGACCTGCCCCAAGGGATCGGTACGGAGGTATGGTGGGATCCGGCGTATACCGGTCCTGGCATCGGCAGCACAACTCCCCAGTCGCTCGCCGAGAGATGGATCGCAGATACGGGCCAACCGCTAAGTCGTGGAATAGGACATGGCTATGCTCCCTTGCAGGTTCTGTTTGATGCAGTCGAACGAGCTGGCTCGCTCGATGGAGCCGCAATCAATGCGGCTATGGCGGAAACCAACCTGCAGACGGTCAACTACCTGGTCAAGTTCGATCCAGAGTTGCACGTTAGCTGGATACCGCTCTTCGTTGGCCAATGGCAGAAGACCGATAAACCCTGGGTCTGGGAGAGCCCGATCACCTTCTCGAAGCACGATTTTCTACCGGCAACTGCAGAATACATCTTCCCAGTTCCCTAATGACCCTGAGTAATGGAACATATTGGTATAGGGCTGGTTTCTTCCAGCCCTATACCAATCCATACCGCATTTGACCAAAGATGGGTGATTGCTTGGACCAACCGATTTTATCAATTAGTGGCGTAAGCAAGCATTTCGGAGGGCTGCGTGCCCTCGATGACATTTCTTTCAACCTGCCGGCCGGTGAAATTATGGGGCTTATGGGGCCAAATGGTGCAGGTAAGACAACATTAGTCAATGTTATCTGTGGTTTCTATAAACCAGATGCGGGCAAGATAAAGTTCAAAGGAGAGGATGTCACCGGCTCTCCTCCACACAAGGTCTGTCACCTGGGGATTGCAAGGACTTATCAGATTCCTCAGCCATTCGGGGATTTAACCGCACAGCAGAATGTGGCAGTGGCAGCGATGTTTGGGAAAAGAATCGGTAAAGCCACCGCTGAAAAAGAAGCCCTCGAGGTGCTTGAGACGACAGATCTGCTGGGCAGGAAAGACATGTTTGCGAAAGATATGTCAACGGTAACCCTCAAAAGGCTCGAAGTTGCCCGGGCGCTGGCAATGGATCCAACCCTGTTGCTGGTAGATGAAGTCGCGGCTGGCCTGAACGAAACAGAGCTCCCACGTATGGTGGAGATCCTGGCAGCCATCCGCCAAAAAGGTGTAACGATAATATTGATCGAACACGTTATGAAGATAATGAGAGACGCGGTCGACACGATCCTTGTATTAAACGAAGGCACAACCATCGCGTTTGGCAAGCCCGATGCGGTCATGAAAGATGAAAAAGTCATCCAATGTTATCTGGGTGAATCTTACAAACAGTAGACATCAATGGCTCAGAATATTATCCCAAGGAACTTCATAGAGATGTCAGAAAATGCCTTGCTTCAGATAAACAGCATTAATGTGTTTTATGGAAGCCTGCAAGTGTTGTGGGAAGTCTCATTGGATGTGAAAAGCGGAGAGATGGTTGCGATTGCCGGCGCCAATGGAGCCGGAAAAACCACCTTGCTTAAAACCATTTCAGGTGTTCTTCATCCTGCCAAAGGCAGGATCGAATTCGCCGGGACAGACATCACCAACACGAATGCCTACGATATTGTTGAACAGGGCATTTCCCATGTCCCGGAAGGAAGAAGGCTCTTCCCTGAAATGACCGTGCTCCAAAATCTTTTCATCGGTTCATACAATCGAAAAGCAAGGGAAAAGCGTGATGAAAACCTGGCAAGAGTCTATGAGCTCTTCCCGATTCTAAAGGAAAGAAAAAACCAACTGGCAAAAACTCTGAGCGGAGGACAGCAGCAAATGGTAGCCATCGGACGTGGTCTGATGGCGAATCCAAGAGTGCTCATCATCGATGAAATGTCCCTCGGTCTCAGCCCGTTGATTGTGAATGAACTGTTTCGGGCATTAAAGGATATCAAGGCACGCGGTATTACCATCCTGCTGGTTGAACAGAATGTCTGGCGAACCCTCCATGAAGCCGACAGAGCATATGTCATCGAGACCGGTCGGATTGTCCTTCAAGGGAATGCCCACGATCTGATTGAGGAGGAGGAGGTCCGGAATGCCTACTTTGGCACGTGACAATGATTTATGCAAAATGGGTTTGAGCCAATGAAATTACTTTCCGATTTGGCATCCCCCATTGTTATCGGAATATTAATGGGCGGCCTGTATGTTGTCATCGCTTTAGGCCTGTCCTTGGTTTTCGGAGTCATGAAAGTGATCAACGTGGCTCACGGGGATATGGTCATTCTCGGCAGCTATCTGGCCTTTTCAGCAATCACAATGTGGGGTTTAAACCCTCTATTGTGGCTGCTGCCGAGTTTGCCGATTTTCTTCATCCTGGGCATTCTGATCGAGAAATATCTCTTGCACCGGGCAGCGAAAATGTCAGCCGATGCTGCCCTGATCATTGCGTTTGGACTATCTCTTATCGTTCAGAATGCTTCCCAGAGGATCTGGACGCCACAAACAAGATCTTTGTTCACAACCTACAGCATGACCACCTTTAAGATTGGCAATATCTATATCCCCCTGGTATATCTTCTCGATTTTTTCGCAGCGCTCCTGGTGATGGCAGCAGTTCATCAATTTCTCAAAAGGACTTATCTGGGCCAGGCGATTACCGCTGCTTCCCAGGATAGACAAACCGCAGAGCTGATGGGGATCAATCCAAGCCGGGTTTATCAGATTGCGTTCGGCATTTCCATGGCGCTTGCTTCGATTGCAGGGATTTTCTATGGATTGACTTTTCCCTTCAATCCACAATCGGGAAATCCCAACCTTATCATTGCCTTTGGTGTGATCATACTGGGAGGCTTGGGCAGCATAGGAGGCACTTTCATCGGGGGAATGATCTTCGGATTATCTCAAACCTTGGGCGGCCATTTCCTGGGACCGACCGGTCAACAGCTTGTCCCCTTCTTGATGGTTCTTATAGTTCTGACTATCAGACCTCAGGGATTGTTTGGTCGTTAGAGTATAGATTGGGAGGTACGGTGCGCAGATACCTGTATATCATAATCCTGGTCGCGGTTGCGATTGTGCTGGCACTTCTGCCGGTGGTGGGCGCGCCGAAAACCTGGTTATTGTATTTGTTCTATTTCTATGTTTTTCTTGCTGCAGCAAATATGTGGAACCTGCTCGCTGGTTTCAGCGGTCTGCTGGCGCTTTGCCCGGCTGCTTTTATCGGCCTGGGTGGTTATATTATGACGATTCTGACCTGGCTGGGTATCCCCTATTATGTGGGGTTAGTAGCCGGCGGCCTTCTGGCTGCACTATTTGCCATGCTTATCTCGGTATCTGTCTTCAGAATGAGGGGGGTCTATTTCGCCATTGGAACGCTGGTCGTACCAGCGATTCTACGACTGGTGTTCCTGCGTTGGAAACCGGTCGGAGGAGACTTTGAGGGCGGGGGAGCAGGCTATATGGTGAAAGGGGTGCGCGCCATTCCCCCTGAGGTCACTTACTGGCTTGCGATGGCCATCGGCCTCTTATCAATGATATTGATCATGATCATTCTTCGTTCGAAATTTGGGCTTGGGCTGGCTGCCATTCGCGATAATGACACCAGTGCTGCCAGCTCGGGAATAAATGTCTTTAGATTAAAACTCTACTCCTTTATCATTGCAGCCTTTGTGATGGGCATGACCGGGGCAATTTTCTATATGAATATAGGATACATCGAGCCCACCAATGCTTTCGACATCAGTTGGTTAATGCTCGTCCTTCTGGCAACTGTCATTGGGGGCAAAGGCATGGAATGGGGACCGCTGGTTGGAACAATCATCGTTGTAGGATTGCGGTTTCAGCTGGCAAGATACGCAGGGATCAGTCTGCTGATCCAAGGTCTCATTCTGGTCGTTATCATGTTAGTCGCGCCGCAAGGCATCATGGGGCTGGTCCACAAACTGCGCCAGAAAAGATTCTCCCGCCAAAGTGTTTAATTTTTTTCTTTGCATATCAGGAGGAACAGACATGGGACACATCCAAAAGTTAACCAATGGAACGACTGGTGGTCCGGTTTTTGTATATGTACAGGATGGCAGGATCGTTCGTATTACTCCGATGGAATTTGACGATCGTGACGCTCCCTCCTGGGTCATCCAGGCAAGAGGGAGGGAATTTTCTCCGCCTCGGAAAACCACGCTTTCCCCCTATTCGCTTGCCTGGCGTTCGATGATTTATTCACCAACCCGCCTGCTCCATCCCCTCAAACGGGTTGATTTCGACCCGGGAGGAAAACGTAACTGCACAAAAAGAGGGATATCGGGGTATGAGCAGATCAACTGGGATGAGGCGGCGGAAATCGTCACCAGTGAGATCAAGCGGATCAAGCGGGAATACGGCCCGGCTGCAATGTTGGCTACACCCGGTTCTCACCATTTGTGGGGACACGTGGGCTATCGCCACAGCGCCTTCTTCAGGTTCATGAATCTGACCGGCTATACCTCCGCAGAGCATAACCCCGATAGCTGGGAGGGCTGGCATTGGGGCGGTATGCACATGTGGGGATTC
>JBDRTP010000331.1:0-9260 GCA_043823965.1 Chloroflexota bacterium | reverse complement strand
GGGGCAGTTAGCAGTTATCAGTTATCAGTGAACCGTGGGCGTGTGATTGAATTAGAGACGCGGAGGGGGGCGGGCGCTAGTTGGATGACCCCCTCCCGGCCTCCCCCTATTCCGACGGGGGTTCGTCGGATTTGGGGGAGGTGGCCGAAGGCCGGAGGGGGCGGCTAATGCTTCAACCACCCCAGCAGACCGCGCACGGCGGAGGCCAGTTCATCGGGCAATTTCGAGAGATCAGGCTCCCGCTCGCCGACCAGCACACGCAGGAGCACATTGAAACGTCTCCCTCTCACCGGTTACCAACCTCCCAGCGCAGTTTGGTCCGCGCGGGTTCGAGGGAACCCCATATTCCTCACCGTAATGGTTTCACGTCTTCAGCCATTTCTCGATTTCTTCCAACACCATCCTTAAATCCTTCAAAACAACCCCGCACAAAGGCGATGCGTGAACTATACCGTGCTCATCGTGAACGTGATGAGGCGCGCTGAAGATATCAGGATAGTGAGGAGAATTGCCCCATCGCAGAAGCGGCTTTTCACTGAACAATTGATAAGCGTAGTCCTGGAAATCGGCTTCATGGTGAAGCCATAATTGAAACTGGAGATCACCACCCATTTTGCAGCGGAGTTTGAGTTCCAGTTTGCCGGAAGGAGTCTCGTCATAATGAACGACGCGCACCACCTGTATCAAGGGGGGCGCGTGCAATAAAGCAAGCAGATCATCTACCAGGACGGTCTTTCAGCAGTTCCTGATAAGCGCTCTGCCAGTCTTTCAGCATACTAAGGGCAGAACGCCAGTCCAGACAGTCGTCTTCCTCTGCCGGGGAGGCGCGTCCTTTCAAGCGGGCGGTGAAAGAGTCATAGTCCACGCCATATTTGCGTTCCAGACTGCGGATGCGGCGTTGGTAATAACCTGCCTTGTTCCTCACCGCCGAAAGCGCTATTTCCCACAGAGCCTCTTCCGCACTGGCATAGACGCGACTCGCCACGAGCGAGCCAGCCACCTTGTTCAAAATGGTATCAGGGGTTGCATGAAGAGACATAGGCAATCTCCTTGCCATGAGTTTATCACAAAATGCTAAAACCCCTCCAGTTTGCTCATATCCGCCAGGCCGTTGGACAAATTAGCAATTTGTCCGACCAGCGCCAGGCGGTTCATCCGCACCGCTTCCTCCTCCGCCATCACCAGCACCTTGTCGAAGAACTCGTTGATGGCGGGAATCATGGGCAGGAAGGCATTCAAGAAATCATCCACCGTGATTGTAGATTGCAGATTACCGAGTAGGTGCTGCGCACGGATTGCAGATTGTGCTTCTTGCAGGGCGGCATACAATCCCTTTTCGGCCTCTTCCACGAACGCCTTGGGATTCACCACCGTCTGCCGACTCTCGACTCCCGACTCATTACTTCGCAAAATACGCACACAGCGGGCGAAGGCGGGCAAAATCTCATGCCAGTCTTTGCGCTCGGTCCATGTCTGCAGCTGCTTGACGGCGCGTGCCGAACCAGCCGGGTTATCCGCTTGCGCGGCGAGGACGGCGTCCACGACATCGTATTTGGAGCCTGAATCTTTGAGCAGAACGGACAGGCGGCCTGCCATGAAATCCAGCACCTGCGTCTGCACCTCCGCGCTGACTTCGATGGGCTGCAGCCTGGCGGCCTTTTTGACCGCTGCGCGCAGATCGAACGCAATATCATGCTCGATCAGCGGCTGGAGGACGCCAATCGCGGCGCGGCGTAACCCAAACGGGTCCTTCGTGCCGGAGGGTGCCAGCCCCGCTGCGAACAGACCGGCCAGCGAATCCAGCCGGTCGGCGAGAGCCACTGCCAGGCCGGGCTTGGTCTTCGGGACAGGCTGGTACTGCTCGCCGATGGCCTCCGCCACGGCCTGATTTTCGCCGGAACGCAGCGCATACTCGCGCCCCATGAGCCCCTGTAGGGAGGTCATCTCGACCACCATCTTGGTAACCAGATCAGCCTTTGCCAAAAACGTTGCACGTTGAACGTTTGAACGTTGAACGTCGTCCAAGCCAAGCATGTCTGCAATCTCGGCGGCGAGTTCAACCATGCGCCCGGATTTATCCAGCATCGAGCCGAGTTTCTTCTGGAAGATCAGCGTGCCCAGGCGCGGGCGGAAATCTTCGAGTTTGTGCTTGAGGTCTTCACGCACGAAGAAGTCGGCGTCGGCGCAGCGAGCGTGCAGGACGTGTTCGTTGCCTTCTCTTACAATATCTATGTGTAAATCGTCACCATTCCGAATTGCAATGAAGTAAGGCAACAAGGTCGAAGGTCGAACGTCGAACGTCGAACCCGCGACCTTTGACGTTTGACGTTCAACGGGGAAGTACCGTTGATGCTTTTTCATCACCGAGATCAAAACATCGCGCGGCAAGAATAAAAATTCCTTGTCGAAACTCCCAAGAACAGCGGTCGGCTTTTCGATGAGGTTGGTTACTTCGGCCAGCAAATCATCGTCAAGGATGACTTTGCCTTTGACGAACGCCGCGGCTTGCTTGACCTGTTCGAGGATGGAGGCTTTGCGTTCTTCGGTATCGAGCACGATGCCAGCATTTTTGATGACATCGAAATATTTGTCAGCAGATTTTATCTCGATTTCGGGGGAGTCATATGGTCTAAGACCACGAGTGAGGTTGCCTGATGCCACGCCCGCGTATTCAAACGGGATGACCTGATCGCCGAGCAGCGCCACCAGCCAACGGATGGGACGCGAGAAGGCCACGTTCGAGGCATTCCAGCGCATGGACTTGTCAAATTTGATTCCGACCACCAGTCCCGGCAGGGACTCGGCCAGAACATCCGGCGCGGGGCGTCCGGCCTGCCTGACCACAGCCACGACGTACTTGCCGCCTTCGATATCATGCGTCTGCAAATCTTTCACGTCCACGCCCTTGCTTTTGGCGAAACCAATCGCGGCCGGGGTCGGGACGCCGTCCGGGCCAGAGGCGCGCTCGGCCGGCGGCCCCTTGACCAGATCCTCGCGGTCGGTTTGCCGGGGAGCAAGGCTTTCAATAAAAATCGCCAAACGCCGCGGCGTTCCCGCAATACGAGTTTTCCCGTGACGGAGGCGCAGTTCATCCAGCAAAGTAGGAACATTGGCTTTCAATTGCTCCAGCGCCGAGTCCAAATCACCAGCGGGAAGTTCTTCTGTTCCGATTTCCAAAACAAAGTCAGAAGGATGAATTATGAAGGATGAAAGGTCTAAAGGCTTTGAGGTTTTCTTTTCAGCCTTCATCCTTCCGCCTTCGTCCTTCAAGAGCGGATACTCAAGTTGTTTACGCTGTTCAAGATATGTTTCCGCCACTCGTCTGGCAAGATCGCGCATCTGCCCGAAGAAGGCCTGGCGCTCCGTCACGCCGATGGCGCCGCGCGTGTCGAGGGTATTAAAGGCGTGCGAGCACTTGAGCACGTAATCGTGCGCCGGGACGACCAGCCCCTGGGCCAGGCAGGCTTCCGCCTCGGCTTTGAACAGGTCGTACATCTGGCGCAAGCGCATAACGTCGGCCACTTCAAAGTAATACTTGCTGTGCTCGAACTCTTCCTGGCGGCGCACCTCGCCGTATTTGACGGTCTCGTTCCAAGGTTCGTCCCAGATGGCGGCGGCGTTGTTGAGGGCGATCAGGATGCGCTCGAGGCCGTAGGTGAGTTCCACCGCCACCGGGTCGAGGCTCTGCCCGCCGACCTGCTGGAAGTAGGTGAACTGGGTGATCTCCTGCCCGTCCAGCCAGACCTCCCAACCCAGGCCCCAGGCCGAGATGGCTGGCTGTTCCCAGTTATCCTCCACGAAGCGGATGTCGTGCTGGCGCGGGTCAATGCCGAGTGCCTTGAGCGACTCGAGGTAGAGTTCCTGCGGGTTGCCAGGGTCGGGCTTGAGGATGACCTGGAATTGGTAGTGCTGCTGGAATCGGTTGGGGTTCTCGCCGTAGCGGCCGTCGTCGGGGCGCACCGACGGCTCGACGTAAGCCACGTTCCACGGCTCGGGTCCGAGCACGCGCAGGAAGGTGGCAGGGTTCATCGTCCCTGCGCCGACCTGGGTGTAGTACGGCTGGGTGATGAGGCAGCCGTGGGAAGCCCAGAAGTTTTGGAGTTTGAGGATGATAGATTGGAAGGAGGAAGACATAGTTATCAGTAACCAGTTTTCAGTTATCAGAATTAGTGGTGGTGGTCGAGTAGGGCGAGTGTTTTTCTCGCACGTATCGAGACCAACGATGGGATTATACCGTACCCCCAAGCGTGACTACGTGCGTCGCACCTGAATTTATTGGATGAAACTACTCGATTGGATTTTCCTGATTAAGAGGAGAATCCAGTTTGTGAGGTCCCCATACAGGGATGATATGCGACGCATTTATACGCGGCGATTCGCGCGACGGCGAGAGTTGATTCTGTCTCGATGGGCGTTTGTCCACGCCTTTGCCCCGCCCCGACGTGGAACGTCAGGGCTATGTTTACGAAGTCCGTTGAAACGGACTGGGGGTTCGCGTCCCTTTTTGGTTAGTGATATATAATAGCGTCAATCTGCAAACCTGTGAGGAAACATGCCCGCACCCACGACCATTCATAAATTAGTCGAAACATTCGAGAAGAATTTAGACGAGTATCGTTCGAGCAAGAACGAGACAGAATTGCGCCGTGAGTTTTTGGATAAATTTTTCGCCGCGTTGGGCTGGGATATGACAAATGAAAAAAGTTACGACGAAGCCCACAAAGAAGTGGTGCATGAATTTTCTGTTGAAGTGGCGGGACAAGGCAAAAAAGCGGATTATGCTTTTCGCACAGGCGCGGACAAATTTGATTTTCTCGTGGAAGCCAAGAAACCCTCAGTAAAAATCGAAAGCAGCCAGGACGCGGCGTTTCAATTACGGAGATATGGCTGGAGCGCGAAACTTCCAGTCAACATCTTGACGGACTTTGAACATTTCGCTGTTTATGATTGCCGCGCCAAACCAAGTTATAACGATAAAGCTTCCTTTGGTCGAATCATGCTCGTACATTACAAAGAGTATGTGAAACGGTGGGATGAGATTGTAGAAGTCTTTTCTCCTGAGGCGGTGCGGATGGGTTCATTTGCAAAATACGCCGATGGGATGAAAGGCAAAAAAGGCACAGCGGATGTTGACGACGCCTTTTTGCAGGAAATCGAACGCTGGCGCGAACTGCTTGCAAAGAATATCGCTTTGCGAAATGAAGATATTGATATTGCAGGCTTGAATTACGCCGTGCAAATGACCATTGACCGAATTGTTTTCTTGCGGATTTGCGAAGAGCGCGGCATCGAGCCAGAGAATCAATTGCAGGAAATCACGCGCAAAGCAAACATCTATGCTGAGTTATGTCATTTATTCCAGCGCGCTGATACGAAATACAACTCCGGTTTATTCCATTTCAAGAAGGAGCCAGGGCAAGCCAGCCGCCCCGATGATTTAACCCTCAGCCTTGTAATTGACGACAAGGTATTGAAAGACATCATCTCGAATTTGTATTACCCCAAAAGCCCGTATGCGTTCCTGTATATTCCAGCCGATATTTTAGGACAAGTGTATGAGCGTTTTCTTGGGAAAGTGATTCGCCTCACGGCGGGACATCAAGCCAAAGTGGAGGAAAAGCCCGAAGTCCGCAAGGCGGGAGGAGTGTATTACACGCCGACTTATATCGTTGATTACATCGTCAAAAACACAATCGGAAAACTGGTTGAGAACAAAACCCCGAAAGATGTTTCTTCTCTCAAAATTGTTGACCCCGCCTGCGGCTCTGGCACGTTCCTGCTTGGCGCATATCAGTTTTTACTCGCTTGGCATTTGAATTGGTATGTGGAAAATGAACCTGAGAAGTGGGAAAAGAGTAAAGCCATTATAAAAGTTGATAACGGTTACAGGCTCGCAACCGCGAAAAAGAAAGAAATTTTGCTCAACAACATTCACGGCGTGGACATCGACGCGCAGGCCGTGGAAGTGACCAAACTCTCGCTCCTGCTCAAAGTGCTGGAAAACGCAAGCGGACAATTGGGACTCGGCATGGAACGCGTTTTGCCCGATTTGGGGAATAACATCAAATGCGGCAACTCACTGATTGGCTTTGATTATTTTGAAGGGCAGATGTTCGCGGATGAAGAAGAGCGCGCAAGCGTGAATGCGTTTGATTGGCGAAATGAATTCAAAGATGTGTTTGCAAGAGGTGGATTTGATGTGGTGATTGGCAATCCGCCATACATACAACTCTCAATGGCTGATTACTACAACGAATCGGTCAGTTCTTATTTTGGACAAAAGTATTCTTCTTCAATGGGCAGGTTGAATACATTTGGACTGTTCATTGAGAGGGTTTTAGATTCCGTTTTGGCTAAAAAAGGCTTTTTCAGTTTCATTGTTCCTAACACCCTGTTAACTCAAGAATACTATCAAGGTTTGAGGAAGCAAGTCTTGAGATACCAAATTACTGGAATCACAAATTATAAGTACCCTGTATTCAAAGACGCGGTTGTAGAAACTATTGTTTTTGTGATTTGCAACTTCAACCCTAATGAGCATGAGGTAGAAATTGTTGATTTTGACAACAAGGCTATGACTTCTACTTCGCACAAAATTGCTCAACAAATATTTTTGTCAACTCACAATAATGCCTTTTTGGTTACTTCTGACAAAAAGTCATTTGACTTTAAACAGCGTTTAGACAACAAGGGCGTGCCTTTGGGAAAATTAACCAATTTAAATCAAGCAATCGCTCTCACATACGATAGAAGTAAATCATTGTTTACAGAAGCAAAGGCTGATAATTACAAACCTGTACTTGATGGTCGAAACATCAATAGATATGAGTTAGTTTGGAATGGTCAATATTTGGCTTATGATGTAAGAAATATACATTCCTGCAAGCGAACTGACATTTTTGAGACTAATGAAAAATTATTTTTTAGACGCGTGGGAGACCGCCTCATTGCTACTTATGACGATAAACAATTTTATGCCTTGAATACTTTAGTAGTGATTACCCCACGAGAACAAGTAGATTTTTCTCTCAAATATTTATTGGGGCTAATAAATTCCAGTACGTTGAATTTCTATTATGTCAAATATTTGAAGTCCACAAAGAAAGTTTTCTCTGAAATTCAGGCAAGGCAATTAGCGCAACTTCCCATCCGTACCATCAACTTTTCCGACCCCGCCGAAAAAGCGCAACACGACAAGATGGTGAGTCTTGTTGAGCAAATGCTGGCATTGCACAAGAGTCTTGCTATGGCGCAAACTCCGCAAGAGAAAGAAAGGCTGGAACGCCAAATCGAAGTAACGGACAGGGCAATTGATTCGCTGGTCTATGCGTTGTATGGGTTGAGCGAGGAAGAGATAAAGATTGTGGAAGGACAGGGATGAAGGGTTTCAAATGACAAATAAAAATGAAGCAGATAAATATAACGCTTGTTCCAAGTTGCTAGACGAAGGAAAGTATGTCGAAGCAGTAAAGTTGGCTGAATCGCTGTCCAATGCCCCTTTTCGCGCCGCGATATTTATTGATGGCGGTTTTGTCTTAGGCGATTCAAGCAAGGTTAGAAAAGGAACACAGATATTTGAAGATATGTTGTTGGTAGACGAAACCACAAACGGCATTACCAAATGCTCGATTTTGTATAACGCGGCAAATGGATATAGTTCGCTTTACTCCTTGAAACGACGTAAAGGCAAAGACGTAACGCCTCCAAATGATAGTGATTTAAGGAGTGCAAAGAATCTTTATCGTCAGGCTATTGAAAATTTGAGACACTCAGAACCATCCTTTGCTTCTCAGGTATTAATAAACTACGGGAATTGTCTTTCTCAATTTGGAAGATTTATTGACGCCATTGAATATTACGAACGTGCAATTCAAGTTGATCCAACAAACGGAATGGCGGCGGGCAATTTAGGCATAGAACTTGAGCACGCGTCACGCATTACGGGGCGTTACAGGCATGAATATATTGCATTGGCACATGATTTTTTAAAACAAGCGCTCAGTCCTAAAATGCACTTGCGCTTTGGCTCGCCGCAAGCAGTTAAAGATTTTCAGTCACGATTGAAAGGATTGGAGCATTTTATCAATGCCAACAAAAAACCTATTTTGCTGCCAAAACCTGCTGAGGCTCATCACAAGAACAAAAACCAAATAGCCTATATTCAATTTTGTATCAATAACGGGCTTTTCTTGAATGCTTGGGCGGGGAACAAAGAAATATCGCCAGGAATTACTGACGATATTTCATTTGGCGGAATTACAACGCCTATTGGTGATAATCACCTTGTCCCTGAACTTTTAAGAATCCTCAACGAGATAAAGGAATCTTATACAACCGCACGTTATTTGTATTTCTTATCCCAAAGTAAAACCGAGATTTTGGATAACGTATCACAGACCGCCATATACTTCGACAATTTTGATTATTCAATCAATGGCGTCTATACGGGACTATGTAAAACTGCCTACTCACGCGCCTTTGATGTTTTGGATAAAGTCGCGAGAATAGTGAATACTTATTTCGGAATTGGAAAACGGGAAAGCACTTTTTGGAATATCTTTGCAGAAAAACAATCACAGGGAGAGACTCACGAGATTCGCTTTATCGCAAGGAAAACCATCTGCGATACTCAAAACCCCAGCATGTATGCTCTCGCAGATTTGTGTATTGATTACTTTGAAGACGCAAAGGTTGATTTCAAAACCATTGACGCACGTCGAAATAGAATCACACATGATTACCTTAATGTCAAATTGTATGTGGCAAAAGACGATAATACAGAAAGTGTTATTGGGCTGAATGAACTAAGACGACAAACAAAAGATGTTTTGCGTCTTGCCAAGTATGCTGTTTTATACGCTGTCAGTTCTATCAATATTGCTGAAATGCGAAAGAAAACATCTGACGAACGTGTTATGCCAATAATTTATGATGGTAAGCCAGGAGATACTTTCTTGGGTTAATTTTTTCCCCACCGAGAATTACAAGTCAAATATCTCTTGCACAGCCTTGCGGATTTCCAGTTCCCAATCTGGTAGGTTGAGCCTGTCGAAACCCTGGCCTGGGAGGAGCTTTTCTTTGTCGAGCCATGCGTCCACGCCGTCTTTGGTCAGGCGGGCGTAGAGGGCGCGGACGGCGTCACGGTCCGCGTGGGCGTAAGAGAGAAATACACGGAGTGGTCGCTTTGATTCGGGCATAAGTTTCCCACCAAAAATGGTGCAGCAAAATTATACAACCAGCCCCAATTCCCGCTCCAACTC
>JBDRTP010000330.1:0-3981 GCA_043823965.1 Chloroflexota bacterium | reverse complement strand
GAAATTCCTGGGCGACGTTTCGTCTGCCAATCTGGAACTGCTCGCGCATGCCTTGAAGCGAGAGACCGAACAGCACGCCGGTTTTTCGTTATCCATTGGAGGACTGGGCATCTTCCCGAACTCGAGGCGGCCGCGCGTTATCTGGATCGGGATCGAAGCTCCGGCCGCCATGCAAACGCTGTACCGCGGGATCCAGGCGGCTACGGCCCGCCTGAGCTATGCTCCGGAAACCAGGCCTTTTTCCCCGCACCTGAGCATTGGACGCGTCAATCAAAACGTCTCAACGGCGGATATTCAAAAGATCCGCGCCACCCTGGAGCAAGCCACAGTCGGTACGCTCGGCGCAGCGCCGGTGGATGCCGTGCACATTTATAAAAGTGATTTACAGCCAGGCGGGTCAGTTTACACGCACCTTTATACCGCCCCGCTCGGCAAGTAGCGTTTCGGCAGTTCAAACTGCACCAACAAAAGCCGCGAAGCCGACCCTTCGGCAAGCTCAAGGCAAGCCCTTCGTCGGCTGGAAGGCCACGAATAAGTCCACGCAGGTGGACTTAGCGACCTGGTAACGGCGATTTCAATCGCTCAGCAAGTACAAAAAAGAGGTGAACACTGAACACACTCGAAGTTGCTCATACGATCGTGGACGCCCTGGAGGAAAGGAAGGCCGAAAACATCGTCCTGTTAGACATCCAAAAAATCGCTTCATTTACAGATTATTTCGTCATCTGCACCGCCACCAGCGACCGTATGCTCGCTGCCCTGGCCGACGCCGTACTGGAGAAAGTCAGGCAAGCACATCACCACAAAGGTCGTCTGGAGGGTAGTCCGCAAGACGGCTGGCTGGTGGTTGATTATGGTTCTATCGTGGTACACCTTTTCGCGGTGGATTTGCGCAATTACTACCGGCTGGAAGACCTGTGGAACGAGGGGAAGGTGCTGCTGCACGTGCAATAAGGTGCAGAGCGTATTGACAAAGCATATACAGCGCGCTATACTTTACCTTGATGAATTTCATATACACGCTTCACAACATCGCTTTCGAGTGGGATAGCCGTAAAGCGACGACCAACTTTCGCAAACATGAAAATCAATAAACTCGCCCAACGTTTGCAAAAAGACCGCCCGATGACGATGGTTAGCCTTCGGATTCCCGATGATGTCATAGATGATCTGAAGCGTGTTGCGCCTTTGCTCGGCTTTTCTGGTTATCAAGCTTTGATCAAGGCTTACATTGGTCAAGGATTGCGAACAGACCTTGAACGTCTTGAAGGAAGTGTAGAAATTTCTGCTCTCGTCGAGAGTCTGCGACGGAAAGGCGTAAAGGATGAGATTATCTCGTCCGCTATGTCAGAAGCACAAAGTCTTGCAGAAGCCGCTTAAGCCACAAAAATGATGGTCCGTTATCATGCGAGGGTGCAGGCAGACAGGGCGGGGCTGGCGACCTACCCCATAGCACAAGAGCGTGGCGCCGCCGCAGGACGGCTGGCTGGTGGTGGACTATGGTTCTATCGTGGTGCACCTTTTCGCGCCCGATCTACGCAAGTACTACCGGCTGGAAGACCTGTGGCACGAGGGGAAAGTGTTATTGCATACAATAGAAACAGAGAAGATATCGCCCTGCGAAAACGGCGCGATTTGCTAAATTTTGTGCCATAATAAGTCTGTAGCCGTGCAATCACGGCGGTCGGCTAACACTCATCCTTAGCCTACTTTACAACCAATACTGTTTAGATAAGTCTGCAGAGTCGGCTCCTCGCGAAGCACCCTGCGGGCACGCCGTCGGGCATACCACTTCGTGGCACTTTGGGAGCCCGACCACCTAAACTAAACAGTATTGACTTTACAACCCTTTCGAGCTGGATTTCCATGAGGAGCCTATAAAATACGCATTTTCCCTGTTACCATTTCCCCGCCTCCTGCAACCTATAAACAACAGGAGGTCTATGAATCATGCCATGACCGCAACCCCTCACAGTCCCCCCGCCGATGAAGCCGAGTTAGCGCGTCAGGCTTGCGCCAGCGCCGAAGCCTTCGCCGAACTCTACCGCCGCCACGTGACGCGCGTCTATCGCTACCACATGGCGCACACGGGAAACGCCCGCGACGCCGAAGACCTGACCTCGCAGACCTTCATGGCCGCGCTGGAGGGCATCCGCTCGTTTCGCGGGGAGGCGCCCTTCGCTGCGTGGTTAATGGGAATCGCCTCGAGAAAGCGCGCCCTCTTCTTTCGCGGACGCCGGCCCGAGGTCCCGCTGGAAGCGGCGCTTCACATCCCGAACCCCGGCCTGCCGGCCGATAAAGCGGCTTTCGCGCGTCTGCAAATGGATTCCGTTTCCCGCGCCCTCAGGCAGATCCGCCCCGAGCGCGCCGAAGCGCTCATCCTGCATTTCTTCGGCGGGCTGACTCACGCCGAGGCGGGCCGCGCGCTGAAAAAGAGCGAGCCCGCCGTGAAGATGCTCATCTCGCGCGGGCTGAAAGACCTGCGCGAGCGGACCTCCCTTGCGCTGGAGGTGGACCATGAATGACAAGAATTTGCTTTCGCCCGAAGAACGCGCCATTGCCGAGTGGTTGGCCGCCGCCGCCGAACAGGTGGACGCCGCGCCGTCCTTCAAGGCAGAACTGGAGACTCAACTGATGAACGCTCTCAAACCCAAATCGAATTTCTTCAGAACGCTCGTCCCCGCCCTGGGCTGGGCGGTTGGATTGATCGCGCTGACGCTGATCGCGAACTGGCTCATCCGCTCGATTGCGCTTCAGCCGCCCCAACCCGCCGCAGGCGGCACGCCCCTCCCCTCACAGGAGGCGCCCCTGCCAGACGAGACGCTCCCCGCGCCCGCAGGCGAAGCCTACGACTGGCACGGGACAACGCTCTACCTGCAAGCCGACCTGCCCGCAAGTCCCGCCGAGGCGAGCGTGTATCTCTACCAGCCCGAACAGCGCGCCACACTGGAAAGCGTGCGCGCACTCGCGGCGCAATTCGGCATGGACGGTCAAATTTACCAGACGCCGCCTGAACTGGGCGGAAGCGACACAACCGACTTCCTCGTGGTGGACAGCAACCAGCGCCTGCACGTGCGCTCGGATCAATACTTCCAGTTCTACACCGATTACCCGCGCTGGAACGCAACCATCCACGGCGCGACGCCTACGCCAGACGCCGAGGCGCAGATTGACCAGTTCCTGAAAGCGCACGGATTCGACTTCCCCCATCGCATCTGGCCTTCGGAAATGTACGGCGATTTCATTGCTCTACCGCTCACGCCAGACGGCCTGCCCGTTTGCTACGAATACTTCAAGTGCGCCGGTCTGCGCTTCACGCTGGACGAGAAGGGCATCCTTGCCGTGGACGGCGCGCTGCCAAAATATGAAAAGATCGGTCTATATGGCGTTATCAGCGCCGAGGAGGCTTTGCAAAAGATTCTCAACCCTGCCCTCATGTCCGACCCGACCGCCGCGACGGGCATGATGGAAGGGTTCCACTCGCCCATTCCACCCATCCCAACCTGGCAACGTCCGCGTCCCACTGACCAGACTATCACGATCTTCGGCTGGCTGAGTTCCGTCCCATCACTGGAGGGCGGCGCGCCGCTCGTCACGCTGGACGGTTACACGGTGACAGGCAACACGGCAGGCGTCCCCGCCTCCATGGACAGCGCCTTCGTCGAGGCGATTGGTCAGATTCACGACCAAAACGGCGTACAGACCTTCGAACTCGAATCGTGGAAGTCTCGCGATGGCTACGAAGACGGCCTGCTCGGCACGATTGAACGCCAGGGCGAACAGGTTGTCCTGAACACACTGGAAGGCGAGACCCTGCTTCTGCCGGATGTCCCCTCCGACCTGCCCCTGCCGTTGGAAAACGCCTTCGTCATCGGCGTGCGGCAAGGCGAGGCCTTCGAGTGGAAGTCCATTGACCTGCGCCAGACTCTGGGCGGAGGCGGCGGAGGCGGCGGACTGGGCTTCTACAAACTCAACCTGACG
>JBDRTP010000329.1:0-2853 GCA_043823965.1 Chloroflexota bacterium | reverse complement strand
ACCCAGCCAGTCGGTTGAAAACCGTAGACGCGAAAGTTCCACCACCAGCTCACCAGGTTGGGGTAGGTGGTCTCGTAGAAGATGCGCTCGCTGTAGATGCACAGCGCTTCGTCCAGCCAGGGTTCGAGCGCCTGATCGTTCCCCACCAGGCCGAACCACCAGGCATGAGCCGCCTCGTGGACGCCGATCGTGATCAGGTTGTTCCTTAGCGTGCCGTCATAGTCGCGATAAAAATCCTTGTTCAGGAAGAACAGGCTGCCATATTCCATGCCGTCCGGGTAGTAGGTTTCCACGATGCTCATGCTGGCATAAGGATAGGGCGCATAACGGTCACTATAGACAGAGAGAGCCGCTGCCACCGCCTGAAGAAGAGCCTGGCCGGGGGCATCGTGGCCGACAAAGTAATAACTGGTGACCACGACCGGCCCGACAGTCATGGTGCTGGTAAGGTACCTCGTACTGGCTGAAAAGACGAAGGCGCGGGCATTCGAAAGAGTGTAATGCATGCCCGCGCCGGTTGGCTCGGCGGGCGCGCTGGCGGCAATCGTCACCGGCAAGGTGGGATCGGCCAATTGGATGGTCACGTCGAAATCAGCGCCATCGTAGACCAGGTGCTCGCCGATCGGTCTCGGCTCGTGCAGCAGCCAGCCCTGTCCGGATACATAAGGTGTGACAAACGGGTACCAGTCCACCAGATTGGCCTGGGCGTTGTTATAGCCAAAAATTTGGTTGTAAGAAATCCACGGAATGTATATCTCGAAGTGCATGTTCAAGACGACCGCACCGCCCGGGACGAGTGGCTGGGGCAGGTAAATTTCCAGCCGCTGGCCGTTCAGGACGTAATCTGCGGAGGATTGACCATCGATGGCAAGTAAATCCAACTGAAATACCCCCATCCAGCGGTTCGGCTCGACCGCCAGGAGAAGGCTGCCAAGGGAATCGGCAGATAGATTGGGATAGATAATGGTCTCGTCCACCGAAAGGGTATGGTTGGTATAGTCCAGTAATACCGAGAGCATGTATTGCGGCCGCTGAGGCGTTATGCCTGGCATCGAAGTGGGCGGCAGGTATGGCGTGGCGGTCGGCGTTGGCGGTAAAGTTGGCGGAGGCAGCGGCGTCAGAGTCGCGGGCGGGATGGAAGGAGTCAGCGGCGCATCCGCCAGCGGCTGGAAGGGCGTGGGGGTAGACGAGGGGTTGGGGTTGGGTGTGACCGTCGGCGGGAGGGATGTGGAAAACGCCGGGGCCGGGGCTAAAAGATCGAGACCGGCGCAACCGGCTAAAGTCCAGGCCAGAACCGTTAGAAGCAGGAAAGGGAGTGTCAGGGATGAGGTACGCTGCATGTCCGGTCTTTATTGTGAGTCCTTGAAGTATTTTCCGATAATATCAGAAATATCAACGGACGTGTGCTGGCGCAGGATGGCGAAGAAATCCGCGGCGGTGGAGCGTTCGAATGCCATTTGCGCGGCATAGTCTTTCAGAAAGGCAAAGAAGGCTTCGTCGCCGATGCGCTGGCGCAGGGCTTCGAGAAAATGCGCCCCGCGCAGATAGACTGCGTCGGTATAGGGCCGGAATCCTCCCCCATCGTAGACGCGGATATTCACCCAGCCCGCGGGAGCAAAAGAATCAACGCGGTAGGCCCACCACCAGTCCACCAGATCGGGATAACTCTCTTCATAGAAAATACGTTCGCTGTACGTACAAAGGGCCTCATCCAACCAGGGCTCCAACGCCTGGTCATTGCCGACCAGTTCGAACCACCATTGATGGGCGGTTTCATGCGCGGAAATGAAGGTCAGGTAATTTTTCGGCGTGCCATCGTACAGGTTATAAAAGTTGCGGGGCAAGAAGAAAAAGGCGGAATACTCCATCCCGTCGTTGAAATCTGCCTGCACTACGCTAAGGCTGGTATGTGGATATCCACCGAATTGTTCACTGAAGGCCTGCACGGCTTGCGCGCTGGCCTGCAGGGCAGCCTCGCCGGCCTGCCTGAAATAGGGATAGAAATAACTGTAGACCGTCACCGCGCCGGCCGTCTGGCTCTTGACGGCGTATTCGCGGCTGGTCGAAATGGCGAAGGTGCGCGCCTTTTCGAGACGGTAGCGCGTCCACTCGCCGTTGGGTTCGCCTGGCGCGCTGGCGGCGACGACCGGCACGTGGGCCGCGTCGGTGAAGCGCAGGTTGACCTCGAAATCGGCAGCGTCATAAACCAGATGCTCGCCGTAGAACCACGGGTCGTGCAGCAGCCAGCCTTGTCCTGAGACATACGGTACGATGAACGGAAACCAGTGCGTCAGATTGCTGGCCTGCGCCGTCCAGCCGTAGATTTGCGGGCGGATATCGTTCGGGTCGGTATTGACATTGCGCGGCGGAAGGATAAGTTGAAATTTCAGGCCGAGGGTCAGCGTCGCGCCGGGCGCAAGCGGCTCGGAAAGATTGATTTCGAGCCGCTGTCCGTCCAGCGTGTACGCCGTGGATGCCTGGCCGTTGACGGCCAGGGAATCCAGAATAAAACTGCCGGGCCAGGTGTTCGGTTCAACTGCCAGGAGAAGGTTATTGAGCGTCTCGCCGGTTTGATTCGGGTAAACGATGGTTTGTTCAACCGAGAGATAATGCGCGTCATAATCAAACGCAGCATAGAGCGTGACCTGCGGGCGCTCCGGCGCGGGAATCGGCGTGGCGCTCGGCGTGGAGGTCTCGGTGGGCGTGACAAGCGGGCCAAAGGGCGTCGGCGTAACGATCACACCCGCGGGAGTGGGTGAGGATGTTGGCGAGGTGCAAGCGGAAAAAAGTAACGAGAAAAAAGTAAGGAGTATGAACTGAATTTTGGGCATGGGTGTGTACACTAAAGAGACA
>JBDRTP010000328.1:0-4830 GCA_043823965.1 Chloroflexota bacterium | reverse complement strand
TTGGCGTCGCCGGGAAGCGCAGCGAAGCAGAGATTATGAAGGAGTTGGGATATTAGTCGGTTAGAACTGCCTCTGTTTGTTGTATAATCCAAATTGAGGTGTTGCAATGGTCACACTGACGTTATCCGATAAACAGGTCGTTGAGTTGGTCAAGCAACTGCCGCCGAAGAGCAAGCAGGCGGTACTCGACGCCCTGACCGCCGACCACGATATCTGGTGGGAAATGACGCTTTCGCAGGGCGAGGAACAGTTTCGCCGGCTGGCCGCTGAACGCGGCCTGGAATGGGACAAAATGCCCGAAGCGGAACGTGAGACCTTCGTAGATGCCCTCCTGCACGAAAAGCCGTGACCTCAACCATCCTCGTCTACGATACCAATATCCTGTTTTCCGGTACGGGCTGGCGGGGAAGCCCGTATTCTTGTCTCCAACTGGCGCGCCGGGGCGAAGTGACTCTGCTTACCTGCCGGGAAATCCTGGCCGAGTTCCAGGAAAAACTCCAAAGCAAGCGTGGCATGACTCCATCCCAGGCAACGCGAGTGGTGGCCGAGATTTTGTCGTTTTCGCGTTTGGTGAAAATACCGAACACATTGAAAGTTGTTAGGGACGATCCAGACGATGACAAAGTCCTGGAATGCGCCGTTGTCGGCAGGGCGAAGTACATTGTTTCCGGCGACCACCATTTGCTTGAGTTGGGGGGGTATCAGGAAATCAAGATCATCCGCGCGGCAGAACTGCTGGATTTGTTTCCTGCTTCGGTAGCGGGATGATGATAATTTCTGGCGCGAGTTGTTCGGGCGGGCGGTAAGAAGGGTGAAGCGCAGTTGATGAAGGAATTGGGATTCGGCTAACTTACCCCCTCAGCCAGTCCTCTATCTCCTCCAAGATCTGTTTGATGGTTGGCTGGTCGGCAGGCGTAAGACGATCCTGCGCCTCAATGTGCTTATGATGCGGGTGCGTGGCAATTTCGGGAGGTCAGATACAGGTGATAGAGCCCGGCCCAGGCCATCAAATCATCGTCGTCGCCGAGTTCCCCGCCCTGAAAACGGCGGTAAAATTCAATCGTAGAGTAGCCGTACTTCTTTTCGTAAGTCCTCAGTCGCTCGCTGAGTTCTTCAAAGGATAAGTGTTTGGGCTTAAACATGGAAGCCTCCTACTGTATGTGTATTATAGCACTGCGAGGGTATGATGACGGCTTCTGGCGCGAGTTTTTCGGGGCGGGGGCGAAGAAGGACGAGGCGCAGATTATGAAAGAGTTGGGGTATTGATTGACTCTCGTTTTGTTTTGGGGTATATTCGTATTAATCGATTAACTAATCGATTAATAAGGAGATAAAATGAACCGAACCGTCAGCGCCACCGAAGCGCGTGTCCGCTTTGGCGAGATTATGCGCCGGGCCAAATCCGAACCGGTGATCGTGGAACGGGGCGGCAAGCCGGAGGTCGTGGTTATTTCCAAGCAGTGTTACGACCAGTTGATTGCATCTGCCCCACATCAGGATTGGCGGGAACTTTTGAAAGAGGCTCATGAAAGCATACGGGCTGCTTTGGGCGACCGCCCCATCCTGCCGCCGCCGGAGGAAATAATCCGCCGAGGACGAGAGGAACGAGATGAACAACTCCTCAACAGTCTGCGTTGATGCCTGTCTCGTCATCCGGCGCGTTATTTCCCTGAGTGGCCCCGTTCACGCACAATGGGAGACTTGGGCAGAGGAAAACTACAGGCTGGTCGCGCCGGCCTTGCTTTATTACGAAGTGACCAATGGCCTGTATCAGTATCAAAAAGCGGGCGTCCTGCCGGTCGAGGCAGTCAACAAATCGTTAGCCGCTGCGCTTGCATTACCCATCGAACTTGTCAGTGATTCAGCCCTTCACAAGAGGGCCAAAGCCCTGGCAGAGACATACAATCTCCCCGCCTCCTACGATGCCCACTACCTGGCCCTGGCTGAACGCCTGGGCGCTGACCTCTGGACAACAGACGAGAGGCTGGTCAATTCTTTGAAGCCGTTTAAAATTACTTGGGTAAAACTGGCGGGGGTATGAGGAATTTACGCGCGGGCGGGAAGAAAGACAAGGCGCAGATTATGAAGGAGTTGGGGTTTTAGTTTAACCACGAAGGACACGAAGAGCACGAAGAAAGGAAGGACGCAAAAGCGCCCTCCCGAGCAGCCCCGAAGGCCTACCCGACTCTACCGCTATCGTCCCGACGCCGTGGCCGAGGTGAAGGCGAGGAGACTGTTTCCGTAGAACCTGCCTTTATGGCATGTTTTTGACCAGAGTGTTGTCTTGACAAAATTTTGAGGGGGGGTAGAATGGTGTCTACGGGTGGTAGGCTTTCCCGAATTATTTATAATGAGGATAACTATGGAAAACAAATTCCTTCGTACAGTATCCACACTGCTTATATTGTTCATAGCCTTCCCACAATCCTTGGGGCAAATTCAACCTGTCACTAGCCAAGTGTTAAGCGAAGTTGCACAAGGTTCCTCAGTAAATAGTCGCATAGCTGTGGTAAGCGGTTCAAATAAGTGCGACCCCGGTAAAGTCAAGGATCCAAATGCACCTTGCAGTGATGAGATGTTTAATGAGGTTAGCCTTACGAAAAGTACTCAACTAACATATACGTGTGGTGTTAACGTCAAAAACGCGTTCGGCACTATAGTTGCAAAACTGTGGGAAAATGTGACGGTAACATGGCAAACGTCAGGATACACTATTAATAACGCAACCCGTTCCACATGGGTAAAAAATTCTACCTACGGGTGGACAAATCTTAGCGGACCTGCCCCAAATAGCGGATACTACGGTTATTTCTTTCTAACACATGTTATAACCACGGGCACAGTTACATATTTTGGTGGGCCTTGGAATAGTTACGAGGTTCGCTTATCTCTTATGGGAAGCGAAAGTGACCCTCATTGGAGTTGTAGCATTTACTAAAATTCGCGGGCCTCATCTCAGGGCCTACCACCCCACTGATACTCTTTGGAGACACAAATGCTGCACATAAAACCAGAAACCAAACTATTTCGACTTTGGCTTTCATGGACAATTGCCACTGCACTGGGCTGGCTTTTAGTTGTGTACCCCGGTCTAAATCTCAGGGACGAGGCTGTTTTCGCTTGGAATATGCTCCCGGCAATGGCTTGGAAATTGTTTTTAAACACTATAGCCCTGGGATTAATCGTTGGCCTTTTACAGTATCTAGTTTTGCGTTTTGACACAAGGATTTCTAATTGGTGGATTGCAATATCCACGGTCAGTTATGCTTTTGGATCATCCCTTGCTTTCTTGATATCAACTGCTGGGATTGGGCTTGGCAATCCAAGAACTTTGTCCAGCCAGGGTGAAGAATTTTTATCTATGCCCCTTGCTCTCACAATGTTGATCGGCGGAGCATTAGCTGGTTTAATCCAAGCATATGCCTTGAAAAACTCTTTTTCGGTGCATCGCGGGCAAAAGACATTACTATGGATTTTAGGAACCGCCTTAGGCTGGAGTCTTGGTTTCTTCGCAACAAGTTATGGTTGGGGACTAAATATGCCTCTCTACTTGCAAAGTGCTTTTGCAGGCCTCATAATTGGCGCTGTTACGGGGATGTTCTTGCTTGTCCAATTGAGGGATGAACCAAATAATTAACCTAAAACCTGTATGATGGTTTCAAGGCCCCGGCAGACAACAATCCTGTCGGGGTGGTTTTTTTCTTGACACACCGATTTTCCTGCGGGCAGTTTCAAGCCTTGAAATTGGCAAGTATTCCGGCGGCGAGATTGCAGATTTTGACCGGATTCCTGCCTGAAACCAGGCGTTTTGCGGGCGGAATACTTGCCAGTCCGGATCGTCCGGGGGAAATCGGTGTGACAGGAAAGTAGATAAACACTACAATATTGTAATTCGATAACGAATCTCGATAACAATGGCTCTCTCCCATGACCTTTTCCTCGGTTTTATCAAACTGCACATCCTTCACCACGCCGGATGCGAACCTGTCTACGGACTGTGGCTGATCGAGGAACTCGCCCATCACGGTTACCGCCTCAGCCCTGGCACGCTCTACCCCATCCTGCACAACATGGAGCGCGAAGGCTTGCTCGTCAGTGAAAGCCGCGTGGTGGACGGCAAAGCGCGCAAGTATTACCGCCTGACCGAGGCGGGAGAAACCGCCCTGACCGAAGGAAAAAGCAAAGCCCGTGAACTGTTGGATGAAGTTGAGACACATGATCCGTGATCCGGTATTCGTTGAATCGTTGAATCGTTGAATCACCGAATCGCTGAATCGCTGAATCTAACCCCGCCGAAAGGAAATCCCCAATGAAATCTCCCCTCCGTCGCCTGCCCCGCAACATCTGGGTCGTGACCGCCACCTCGTTCCTCACCGACATCTCCTCCGAGATGATCGTCTACCTGATCCCGCTCTTCCTCGCCAACGTGCTCAGGAGCGGCACGGCGGTCATCGGCCTGATCGAAGGCCTGGCCGAGACCAGCGCCAGCCTGATGAAAATCTACTCCGGTGCCCTCTCGGATAAACTCGGCAGGCGCAAGTGGCTGACGGTGGCCGGTTACGCTCTCTCCACCATCGCCAAGCCTTTCCTCTATTTTGCGAATACCTGGCATTGGGTGCTGGGCGTGCGCTTTGCAGACCGCATGGGCAAGGGCATCCGCACTGCGCCGCGCGACGCGCTTGTGGCCGGCAGCATTGACGAAAAGCAGCGCGGACTGGCCTTCGGCCTGCACCGTGCCGGGGATACCGCCGGAGCGTTCCTCGGACTGGCGATTGCCGCCGTTATCGTCTGGCTGACCCAGTCCGGCGCGGCGACTCTGACCCGCGCCAC
>JBDRTP010000327.1:0-2616 GCA_043823965.1 Chloroflexota bacterium | reverse complement strand
CAAAGCGAGTTTTCCCCGGTGGCGGACTTCGAGCGCGAATTTACCTCCCTGTGCTTTGCCTTGGCCACCGGTGTGGGTAAAACGCGTCTGATGGGCGCTTTTATCAGCTACCTGTATCTGGCCCATGGCATCGGTAACTTTTTTGTGCTGGCGCCCAATCTGACAATTTACAACAAACTGATTACCGACTTTACCCCCAATACGCCAAAATACGTATTCAAGGGCATTGCTGAATTCGCTGTTCATCCGCCCACGGTAATCACCGGGGATACCTATGAAAGCGGTATTGGTGTGCGCGAGGCGTGGCGCAAGCAATACGCCATGTTTCCCGAACTGGAAGGTGTCCATGTTAATATTTTCAACATCTCCAAGATCAACTCCGAAGTGCGCGGCGGCAAGTCGCCCCGCATTAAACGACTGTCCGAATACATTGGCGAGAGCTACTTCGACTACCTGGCCGGGCTGCCCGATCTGGTGCTGCTCATGGACGAATCCCACCGCTACCGGGCCAGCGCCGGGGTAAGGGCCATCAACGAGCTCAAACCCATTTTGGGCCTGGAGTTGACCGCTACCCCCTTTGTGGAGAACAGCCGTGGGGCGATACCGTTCAAGAATGTGATTTATGACTATCCTCTGGGCAAGGCCATGGCCGACGGTTTTGTAAAAGAACCGGCGGTGGTGACGCGCAAGAATTTCAACCCGGCCGGCATGTCGCCTGAGCAGATCGAGCGCCTGAAGCTGGAAGACGGCATGCGCCTGCACGAAAGCGTTAAAGTGGAGCTGGAGACCTACGCTCGGGAGAGCGACAATCCCATTGTCAAGCCCTTCCTGCTGGTGATTGCCCGTGACACCACCCACGCCGCCCAACTGCTGCAACTGATTCAATCCGACGACTATTTCGAGGGCCGGTATAAAGACAAGGTGATCCAGGTGGATTCCAGCCGAACCGGCAAGGACGAAGAGGAGATGATCGAGCGACTGCTCAAGGTGGAACAGACGGATGAGCCCACCGAGATCGTCATCCATGTCAACATGCTCAAGGAGGGCTGGGACGTCACTAACCTTTACACCATTGTACCGCTGCGAGCGGCCAACGCGCGCATCCTCATCGAGCAGTCTATCGGCCGCGGCTTGCGCCTTCCCTATGGCAAACGCACAGGGGTTATGGCCGTGGATCGTCTGAACATCGTGGCTCACGACAAATTCCAAGAAATCATCGACGATGCCAACCGGCCCGATTCCACTATCCGCTTGCAGGCAGTGGTGCTGGATGATGCGGAGCTTAGCCAAAAGACAGCCACATTGGTATCCCGGCCAAGACTTGCGGAAAAATTGGGATTAAAACCTGGTCAAGTGACTGCCAACACCCGGTTGGCCGGACAAGATGAAACGCCGGTATTCACCAAACCTGAAGAACAGAAGGTGGCCCAAATGGCCTGGGAGGTGATCCGCAAGCTGGAGAATCAGCCCCAGAAGCTGCCGAGTGTGACCCATTTGCAGAATCCGGAGATTCAGGCCGCTATTGTTAAGGCAGTGGAAGAGCGGCAGCCTTCGCCCGAACAGATGGTGCTGGAGGGTTTTACGGAAAAGCCGGATATCGCCGCTGTAGTTGCCAAAACCATTGAGGTTGTGACACAGCAGACTATTGACATCCCACGCATCCTGGTGGTTCCCAAAGGAGAGGTGAAGACAGGGTTCAGGCCTTTCACCCTGGACTTGAATACTCTGAAGTATCCTGCGGTTTCTGACGAGCTATGGATTCAGCATTTGCGCACCAGCCAATTGGAAATATTGTCTCTAGGGCGTGGCGGTATCGAGGAGACTCGGCTGGAAGATTACGTGGTGAGTGGCCTGATGGATTTCGATGACATTTCCTACGACGAACATGCCGATCTGCTCTACGATCTCGCCGGTCAGACGGTGCGGCATTTCCAGACCTACTTGTCCGAAGAGGAGGCCCGCAAGGTGCTGCGTTGCTACCAGCGCGATATCGCGCGGTTTATCCACTCTCAGATGCAGTCCCACTACTGGGAGGAGGCGGTCGAATATGAGGTGAAGGTCAGCAAAGGCTTCACCGAACTGAAAGAGAGCGCCTATTCATATTCGGTCGCGGAACCGGTCATCGATTATCGCGTATCGCCAGAGGATAAGAGCAACATGGCCAAGTATGTCTTCGGTGGCTTTACGCGCTGCCTCTACCCGGTGCAGAAGTTCGGCTCAGAGGCTGAACGCAAACTTGCCATGATCCTGGAACGGGATGCCATGAAATGGTTCAAACCCGCCAAGGGACAGTTCCAGATCTTTTATCGCCGTGGTGCCGATTATCTCGAATATCAGCCGGATTTCGTGGCAGAGGCCACTGATGCGATTTTCATGCTTGAACCTAAGGCCAGTAACCAGATGGATGACCCCATCGTCCTTGCCAAGAAAGAGGCTGCCGTGAAATGGTGCGCCAATGCTTCAAATCACACTTTCAGCCATAGCGGCAAGCCATGGCGATATGTATTGATTCCTCACAATGAAATAGCTACAAACTTAACACTGGATGCTTTGACGGCCAGGTTCGGCGCATGAGATCATCGTTGGTTCCGCATCCATCTCAATAAGACGGCATGG
>JBDRTP010000326.1:0-2821 GCA_043823965.1 Chloroflexota bacterium | reverse complement strand
CGGCGGCGGCTGGAAAATGGACTGCCCGAACAAGGTATCCCGGGCGCGTTCACTATAATAGCCGGTTGGGTCGAGGGCGGCGGCTTGCTGCCAGGCTGTCTGCGCAGCGATGGCGTTGCCTTTGGCCTGCTGGGTCTTGCCAATCCAGAAGTCGGCGCGCGCCTGGTCTTCAGCCGCGCTGGCAAGGATCAGGCTGCGCTGGAAGGTGACCAGCGCCCCGTCCAGGTCCCCGGTGCGGTAGCGGGCGATCCCGGCCCAGAAAAGCGCCTGCGGCACCAATTCGCTATTCGTATATTCATCAGGGATGCGCTCCCAGGTTTTCGCGGCCTCTTCCAGGCGACCGGCGAGTTCCAGCATCCGGCCGGCATTCAACAGAAAACGCGGAGCGTCGGGGCTGGCCGGTCTGGCTGTCACAAAATTCAGGTATGTCTGCGAAGCAGCGTCGTATTGTTTTAATAAAAACCACTGGGTTCCGGCTTTTTCATCCCAGGCAGCCTGCCAGTGGAGGTTATCGGGATAATTATTGATGAAAAGTGTGTATTCGGCAACGGCTTCCTCGTAAAGACCCAATTCGTCCAAAGTCTTCGCGCGGTAGAAGTGTACTGTGCCATCATTCTGCGGGTTGGCGGCGATGTAGCGGTCGAAGGCGGCCAGGGCCACGCCATACTGCCTGGCGAAGTAGTCCACCAGGCCGCGCTGAAGCTCATTCACCGGCACGCCGGCCTCCACCAGGGCGACCAGGGCGGAATAAGAATCATAAGAAAGCGGGTAATTATCCACGCTGTGCAGGAAGCGCTGGTAGGCCTGGCTGTTCTGGCCGAGCGATAAATAAGTCTGCCCGGCCAGGAAATCCATCTGGGCTTTGACGAAATCGTTGCTCGTTTTCGAGGCGATGTCGTCGTACATACCTAAAGCTGTGGTCGAGTCCCTGGAATCGGCGTAAGCCCGCGCCAGTTTGATCTGCAAGGCAAGCGCATCGCCGAGCTGCGGGGCTGCCAGGGCGGCCTGGTAAGCAGCGATGGCAGCCGGGAAATCCCCAGTCGACCGCAGGGCATCCCCGCGCCGTTCATGTGCGTACGCGTCAATCACACCCGGGCGCAGTCTGAGGTAGGAAGAAAAGGCCTGCGCGGCTTCTGCGTAGCGTTGCAGTTTTACGTATGTTTCACCGAGCAGGAAAAAGGCGTAAGCAGCATACTGCGAATTGGGGTAGTCTGCGCTCAACTGGCGCAATGTAACCAGTGCAGCGGCAAAGTTGCCATCCTCGTATTCGACGCGTCCCAATCCCCATAGCGCTACGGCGCGGATCTCGGCGTCGGTCGAGGTGACTGCTGCAATCTGGTACTCGGCGCGGGCGCGGGCGTAGTCGCCGTCGAAGAGCACACGGTCGCCGGTCTCGACCCGCACGGCCGGGATGGGCGTCGGTGTGGGCAGCGGGGTGAGGGTGACAACGAATGGGGTGGGAGTCAGGCTGGGAGTCGGCGTCAGACTTGGGTTCGCTGCCGGCCCGGTGGATTGGGGCAGGTTACATCCGGCCAGAGAGACCAGCAGCCAGACACACAGGAGGAGATGTTTGGATTTCATGGCGAAACTTATAATGCCGATCAGGGGGGGTGTCAATGCTTTGACAATCCGGGCTTGCCGTGTTAAACTTTGTCTGCGATCAATGGCGCTCTCGCGAGAGAGCGCCTTTTCCTGCCGGAGATAGTATTTCTAGCCACCTGACAGTTTCAAAAATGGGACGCGGACACTCAAAGTACGAGTGCAGGCGAGCGCGCCGAAGGCCTACTCGGGAAAACGCGGAAAATGTACTTTTTTACCCTGCTTTTTTCAAATATATCCGCGTTCATCGGCGTTTATCCGCGTCCTATTCCCAAAGTGTCAGGTGGCTAGACAGTATTATATACGCGAGTGATATGCGAACCATTGCCTGGGATTACGAAAAGAACGAGCTGCAAATGATTGACCAGCGCCATCTGCCGGCGCGTTTGGATATCGTTGTTTTCCGTTCACATCAGGATGTTGCCGCGGCGATCCAAAACATGACCGTGCGCGGCGCGCCGGCCATCGGTGCGGCGGCGGCTTTCGGACTGGCGCTGGCTGCGCAGGAATCCCAAGCCGCTAACGCCGCCGCACTCTTTTCGGACCTTGAAACTGCTGCCAAAACCTTGTGCGCGGCCCGCCCGACGGCGGTCAACCTGGCCTGGGCGGTGGATAGAATACTGCGTAATGCGTACTGCGTAACGGGATCGCTGGAAGATGTGCGCTCTGCAATTTTGGCCGAAGCCCAGCGCATCGCCGATGAAGATGTCGAAGTCAACAAACGCATAGCGGCGCACGGCGCGGCTCTGATTGATGACGGCGATACGATAATCCATCATTGCAACACAGGAGCGCTGGCAACAGTGGATTGGGGCACCGCTTTGGGCGTCATCCGCATGGCGCACGAGCAGGGCAAGCGCGTCCACGTGCTGGTGGATGAGACTCGTCCCCGCCTGCAAGGGGCGCGGCTGACGGCTTGGGAGCTGGAACAGTACGGCATCCCGTACGAGATCATCAGCGATAATATGGCCGGTCATTTCCTGCGCAGCAGCCAGGCGCAAAAAGTATTCTTCGGTGCGGACCGTATCGCTGCCAACGGCGATGTCGCCAACAAGATCGGCACCTACATGCTGGCGCTGGCTGCGCACGATAACGGTGTGCCAGCCTACTCGGTCGCGCCGACCTCGACGATAGACCTCTCGCTGGCGCACGGAGGCTTGATTCCCATCGAAGAGCGTGATCCCGGTGAAGTATTGGATATCGAGTTTCAAGGCGAGCGCGT
>JBDRTP010000325.1:0-35297 GCA_043823965.1 Chloroflexota bacterium | reverse complement strand
AAACTTTTATTCTTTGACTTCGATTTTGGTTGAACTATCTTTTGTTTGATGAACTCATATACTTCGGAAAGTTCTTTTCGATTCAACCGTTCGATCTCTGCTTTTACCAGTTCGCGGGTAACCATGAGTTGCTCCTTTCTCGTCGGCTCAATTATACAACGGACAGGGGCAAGCCCTGTCCCTACGTGTTTACCAACTTCCCAACCTTCAAACCTTCCAGCGCGCCAACGCCCGAAGCGAACATTGTGACCTCAATTTGCCTCTGCGTCAACTTTATCATCTCAATAACATTTTCTACCGGAGACCTCACAGGTCTATCAGACCTGTGAGGTCTGCTACTATTCGCCGCGGCTTTCAGGATCGGGCCTGCCATGCCTCCCAGCGTTGCGCCCAACGCGATACACTTGGCAATATCCAGCCCGTCTTTTAATCCACCGCTGGCGAAGATAAGCGCGCCGGGGACGGCACGCTTCACATTTAGGATTGACTCAGCGGTGGGGATGCCCCAGCCGAGGAATGTTGCTGCCAGTTGCTGGTCGTATTCGTCCTCGGCGCGGTGCATTTCGACCTGCGACCAGGATGTCCCGCCCGCGCCGGCCACGTCAATGGCGGCCACGCCGCACTCGGCCAATATCTTCGCCGTTCTTTCCGAAATACCCCAGCCGACTTCCTTGGCAATCACGGGAACTCGTAACTTATTACTTATTTCTTCTATCTTCTTTGCCAATCCAGCAAAATTGGTATCCCCACCTGCTTGCACCGCTTCCTGCAAGGGATTCAAGTGCAGGATGAGCGCGTCTGCCTGAATCATCTCGACGGCGCGGCGACATTCGTCTATGCCGTAGCCGTAGTTCAACTGGACTGCACCCAAATTGGCGAAGAGCAGAATGCCCGGCGCGACCTTGCGCACCTGGAAGGTTTTCGCCAGTTCAGGATGTTCAAGCGCGGCTCGTTGACTGCCGACGCCCATGGCTACGCCGGTTTCCTGTGCGGCCTCGGCCAGACGCATGTTGATGGCCTCGGCAGCCTCTGTCCCGCCGGTCATCGAGGAGATCAGGATCGGCGCGGCCAGTTTTTTGCCGAACAGGCTCAGGGTGGTATTGATCCGGTTAAGATCGAGTTCGGGCAAGGCCTGATGAACGAAGCGATAGCGCTCGAGACCGGTCGTCAGCCCGGAGCGGACATTCTCATCCAAATTTATCTGGATGTGGTCGGCTTTTCGTTGCGAGATCGGCGTAACTTTCGGCATGTCGGCGTGTTCCTGTCTTTGAATTATACTGGCTTTCGTCTTCTTGCAGCGGGTTGACACGCCCGCCAGAAAGGTTACAATTGGGCCAGTTACAGGGTACTGCGTAGATTGGTGAACCAAACTCTTGCCAAAGGCCTACTCGGTAATTTGCGAGCATTTCGGCACATGCAAGTTCACGAATTTATGCAAGAAGCAGTAAATCTAAAAGGAGGAACCAATGGCTGATACTTTTAGTGAGATCAAGGCACTCATCGTGGATTTGTTGGGCGTGGAGGAGAGCAAAGTCACGCTGGATGCCCACTTCCGCGAAGACTTGGAGGCCGATTCGCTCGACCTGGTTGAATTGATCATGGCTTTCGAGGACAAGTTCGGCGGCGAAATATCGGACGAAGATGCCCAGAAGATCACCACGGTGGGTGAAGCCGTCAAGTATATCGACGCGCACCGCTAAAATCGTCTAAAATTGGGGCAGGTTGCGGGTTTGCGAACGGGTGAATCCCGTTCGCAAACCCGCATTTTCCGTCTTGCCGAAGGCCTACTCGGTTGAAGAGTTATTCTAATAGGGACGGAATTTCTTCAGGATGTTTTGCCACGTGCACACCGGCCGTTTCGAGCGCCTTGACTTTCTCGGCCGCAGTGCCTGCGCCGCCTTCGATGATGGCGCCGGCGTGGCCCATACGTTTTCCGGGTGGTGCAGTCTGACCGGCAATAAAGGCGACGACCGGCTTGGTCATTTGCGAAGCGATGAATTGGGCAGCCTTCTCCTCGTCCGTACCGCCGATTTCGCCGATCATAACCACTTTTTCGGTATGCGGGTCATCCTCGAACATGCCCAACACGTCAATGAAGTTTGTGCCGTTGATCGGGTCGCCGCCAATGCCGACGCAGGTGGTGGCGCCCAACTTGTTTTCCTTGAGCGCGTAAAGCACCTCGTAGGTCAGCGTGCCGGAGCGCGAGACGACGCCCACGTTGCCGGGGATGGCGATGTTGCCGGGGATGATGCCGACCTGGGCCTCGCCGGGCGTCAGCAGACCGGGGCAGTTCGGGCCGACCAGCCGGACCTTCTTCTGATCCAGGTATTCGCACACCCTCATCATATCCTGCACCGGCACGCCTTCTGTGATGCAGACGATGAGCGGGATGCCTGCATCCGCGGCTTCGAACATGGCGTCGGGGGCGAAGCGAGCCGGGACAAAGATGACGGAGGCGTTGGCGCCGGTCGCGTCAAGCGCGGCGCGACAGAAGTCAAAGACGGGAACTTTGCCATCCAGCACCCATTCACCGCCTTTACCGGGGGTCACACCGGCGACGACTTTAGTGCCGTAGGCCAGCATTTGTTGTGTGTGGAAGAGACCTTCATTGCCGGTAATGCCCTGCACCAAAAGGCGGGTGTTTTTATCAACAAATATACTCATGGATAATCTCCTCTACATCCATGTCGTTGCGAGCGAAGCCTCGAAGGGGTGGAGCGAAGCAATCTCAGCGCTGGATGCGGCATTGGGATTGCTTACCACTTCGTGGCACACGTCGTCGGGTCTCCCCCTTCGGGGACTTCGCGATACGGCGGAAGAACATCGCCTACTCGACCCTCCTCGCAACGACAGGCTGTAAATTATGCTTTCGCCGCCGCAACGGATTTCTGGGCAGCGTCGGTGAGCGTGTTGGCGGTGATCATCCTGGCCTTGGCCAGCATCTGGCGGCCTTCCTCGGCGTTCGTGCCGACCAGCCGGACGACCATCGGAATATTCGGCTTGACCTCACCCAGGGCTGTCAAAATACCTTTGGCCACATCGTCGCAGCGGGTGATGCCGCCAAAGATGTTGAACAGGATCGCCTTGACATTCTTGTCTGAAAGGATGATGCGCAGCGCGGCAGCGACTTTTTCCGCGCTGGCGCCGCCGCCGATATCCATGAAGTTGGCCGGTTCGCCGCCAAACAACTTGACGATGTCCATGGTGGTCATCGCCAGGCCGGCGCCGTTGACCATACAACCAATCTGGCCGTCCAGCTTGATGAAAGACAGGCCATACTTGCGCGCTTCGGTCTCCGCGGCGGCTTCCTCGTCCACGTCGCGCATCTCGGCCAGGTCTGCGTGGCGGAAGAGGGCGTTATCGTCCACCAGCATCTTGCCATCCAGGGCTACCAATTGCTTCTCTTTCGTGATGACCAGCGGATTGATCTCCGCCAGCGTGGCATCGTTCTCCGAGTAGGCTTTCCATAGCCCGCGGGCAATCTCGCTGAAGGTTTTCCAGTGTTCACGCCGCAAGTCAATGCCGAGGGCGATATCGCGCGCCTGGTAATCCCGCAAGCCGAGCAATGGGTCAATATGAACTTTGATGATCTTCTCAGGGGTAGTGCGGGCGACTTCCTCGATCTCCACGCCGCCGGCGGCCGAGGCCATCATGACCGGCCGGCGGGCGGCGCGGTCGTTGGTGATGCCCAGGTAAATTTCGTGTTGGATGCTCGCAGCCTCGTCTACCAGCACCTTGCGGACGGGCAGCCCCTTTATTTCCATGCCCAGGATTTGCGTTGCGACCTCCTCGGCTTCTTTGGGTGATTTTGCCAGGCGAATGCCGCCGGCTTTGCCGCGGCCGCCGACCAGCACCTGCGATTTAATTACAACGCGGCCGCCCAGTTCTTCGGCGATTTGTCTCGCCTCGATAGCGGTCGCTGCGACCCGTCCCTTCGGGATCGGGATGCCATATCTGGCAAAGAGTTGTTTGGATTGATATTCGTGCAGTTTCATACGTTTCTATCTCCGTGAGAGTTATTACAGACCGAATGCTTATATGCGTCCACTAATAAAAGGCATTTACCACGAAGTCACAAAGGCACGAAGTTTCATTAGCAATAATCTTTGTGCCTTCGTGTCTTGGTGGTAAAAAGGTTTATTTTCAGTGCAGCCATTATATCATCTTGCCTGTATCAGGGCGTTGCAGGCGGCTGAAGGGTGAAGCGCATGATCCGGTTGTTGCCCGCGTCGCTGACCCAGACCCGCCCCTGGGCGTCAATGGCGATGCCAGTCAGCAGGCTGACGTTTTCGATTGCGATAGCGGTGTTTCCCCAGCCGCGCACGAATCCGCCCTGAGCGGTGAATTCAAGTACGCGCGCGCCATCCGGATCGGTAATGAAGACGTGTCCCTGTCCATCAACGGCAATGTAAGGCTTGTTATCCAGCGACTGCCCATACCAGGCGGCGAGATCCCATTGCGCCAGCGGGGTGAAGGTCAAGCCGTCCGGCGAGGGGATGAAGACCTGCACGCGCTGGTTCCAGGTATCGGCCACATAGAGATTACTGCGCTCATCGAATGCCAGGCCGACCGGCTCGTCGAATTGACCGGGCTGCAAGCCTGGCGAGCCTGATTGCGCCAGATAGTTCCCGTCCGCGTCGAAGATGACGATGCGCTTGTTACCGGTATCGGAGACATAGACGCGCCCCAGCGCGTCGACGGCGATGCCGCGTGGCCCCCAGATTCCGAGTGGGTCGTCCTGGCCGTAATAGGCGTGACCCCAAACCCTGGCCAGTTTGCCCTCCGGGCTGAATTTCAGGATGCGATGGTTCCAGGTATCGGCTACGTAAACCCAACGGCCATCCGGCGAGACGGCGACGCCCCAGGGCTGGCAGAAGGTGTCGGTTGGGACGTTCGGCGGGGGAGCGCCGGGATAAGGGCAGCCAGGCGATGTGCTGCCCCAGGCTTGCAAGAATTTACCGTCTCGATCGAAGTGCTGGATGCGGCCGTTTTGCATATCAGCCACATACAGGCTGCCGTCCGAGGCAATGGCGATGCCGCGCGGCCCATTCAACTGACCCTCTGCTCCTCCTGTCGCGCCGAAGGAAAAATCAGCGGCCAGAGCGATCATACCTTGCTCATAAGGGTCAGCTTCCACCAGTGTTGCCGGCCCGATACCGTATTCCCAGATTTGTGCGGCGATATCTTTGCGGATGTACAAGCGCATCTGATCGGATGGCTCCCAGGTGGTCAGGGTCAGGTGAGTATTACCCGTCGCTTCCGCATAAGCCGAATAATCGCGATTCAGCCAGATCTGCAAGATCCCGTCCCGGATCTTCGGATTCGTAATTGCGTTCTTGACGCGTTCCCAGGTCAGGCTGAAATAGTCCTGGTTTGGCCACCACATGCGGATGTAGTCAAAGCGATAATATGCCTGCCCAACGACCGGCTCGATCTTGTCGAAATTCTTCTGGTCAACGATGATGAACGGCGCATCGCGCAGCGCCCGCGTTGGCTGGTCGAATGGACGCAGGTTCGGATAATCGCGTAAATACCAGGTGAAAGGCCAGGAAACACCCGTGTCCGGCGCGCTGACGTCGTAGGCGATCACCAGGTTTGTGCCTCCGGCTGTGCGCCTGGAGATTTCACTGGCTTGAGCCATGATGTCTTTGACGCCTCGCGCGCCATGCGCATAGACGAGATACTCAGTGGCGTTATCGTAATCAATGTAAGTCGTCAGGATAGCCGTCCGAGTGGTCAGAATTGCCAACAAACCGAAAAATGTCAGCGCCCCCAAGCGCAGGAATTGACTAAATTCCCAGTTTTTCAGCAGGTGGAACAACCCCGCGCCGCTCCCGATGGTCGCCAGAACGGCGAAAAAGAAGGAGGAGGTCGCCGCGAGCTGGAGCAAGTCTTTACCCTGGAAGGGCGGGGTGGGGCCAAGTACCGCGAGCAGCGTGGCGGCAAAACTGGCGAGGAAGATGCCCATCAAAATGACCACCAGCAGGCCGCGTTTTTTAGCGACGGCAACCCAGTCCGTGCGCTCGACGAGTTGGCCCAAGCCCCAGGCGCTCAACAGGATCATGGGCAGGGCTATGTGGAAAGTCAGCCAGGGCATTTTCTCGCCGGCAACGGTGTAGGCGATCAGGCTGCTGAGCGCCCACCAGGCCAACAGGCTGAAGGTGCGGTTACCCCCCAGCGGAGGATTGCTCTCGTTTTTGGATTCAGGCAAAGGGTGCGAAGCGCTCGCCGGGACGGGGTGGGGGAGTCGGCGGCGCAGGCCGTAGTAGAATCCTGCGAAGATTCCCAACGCAGGTAGAAATTCATAGATTGGGATTTGGACAAGGAGGTAGTAATACCAGGGCTGGCTGCCACGCGAGACGCCTTGTTGAACCAGCCAGTAACCCAGAGACCCAACCATGCCGGTGAAGAAGCCTTGCCCGTTGGTGAAGAACGTAGTGTAAAGCAGGCTGTAAACTGCGTACCATAGAACGGCGTTCTTCAGCCAAAGATTTCTGTTCCACCAAAGACCGATGAAGATCGAGAGGAGGCCAATTGGGATAAGGAAGATGGCTGTTCGTAGGATGCCTTGTTGGAGCAGGGCGGCCAAATTCCAGCCCGGCCACGTGAAATTGTAGTCGAGCGGGTCCCAGCCGACAAATCGTATTGGGAAGGCCACCAGCTGCGGCAGGACGAACGTCCCCAAGAGGATGAGCATGTCGAACGAACGCTCGGCGCGGATATTCCCCCAGCCATAGCCCCTGACCAGCAGGATGGCCGCAGCGGTAAACGCCAATAGCGCCAGGCCAGCCAGAACGAGGATCGGGGAGAAAGACAGAGATGAGGTTGCGAGTGGGGTGAGAGGCTGTTCGGGAGCCAGCGGCGCAGCCGTTTGAGACGCGTCGAGCTTCGCCTGGCCGTGAGTGTATATCCCGTAGCCGCCCGCCGCGCCGAGGAGCAAGACACCCGAGGCCAGGGCAATGATAAACGCGTTATAGAGCTTCGCGTTGGGCCAGGGACGCCGCGTAACGCGGTTTATAAAGAATATGGCTAAGAATAATAGCGCTTGAGCGGTGTATATAAAAGCTGTCTCTTTGGAAGTGAAATGCAATACGGTTGCGAGAGTCAGCAGGTAGAGATAGCGCGCCTTGCCGGTCTCGAAATAATTCAGCATGGCGTAGAGGGTTAGCAGGCCAAACAAACCGACGAGGGCTTCGTTGCGTGCGTAGCGCCCGTAATAGAGCATGTAGGGTGAGACGAGCATCATTGCTGCCGCAATCAATGTACCCGCGCGGCCAAGATGACGGCGCCACTTCCAGAGCAGGACGATGGTCAGGATGCTGCTGAGCGCATATGGAAGGCGAGCGGTGAAGTCGGTCGCCCCAAAAAGGAAATACGTCAGAGCCAGCAAATGGAACTGAAGCGGGCCGTGCATCATCGGGTTATGCTGGTAGCCGCTGCCCTGCGCCAGCAGCCAGGAAAAGTAAGTGTGCAGGCTCTCGTCGTGGCTCATCACCCGCAGGCCGAGGTCGTAGAATCGAGTGATTACGGCCAGGATAACGAGCAAGCCAAAGAGGAATGTTTCTACGTTTAGAGAGGGGAAGTAAGAGGAGAGGGGGCGAACGAGCCAGGGACGCTTTTCTTCGGTCGTTGTCATGGTTTTCCCGGATAGTAGGAGATTCAAGCGGGTAGACTATACTTCAAAGCCGACATTCTGGCAAGCGCCGAATCGCTCAAATTGCGCATAGCCAATATCACAAATCTTCCCTAACCATAACCATATTTACACCACTAACCAACTGACCACAACCAGCCTTAATATCAATTCCACGCCGCAAACGGATCGTGCAGGGAATCCCAGCCTGCATCAGCGCGTCGCGGAAGGCCTCCGCCCGCTGACGGGTAGTGGCCTGGCCTGAATAGCCAATTGTAGGATTAAGGGGGATGACGTTGACGTGACAGAGCAGCCCTTTCAACCTTTGCGCCAGCAAACGCGCCTGTTCGGGGGTGTCGTTGACGCCGCGGATCAGCGCCCATTCGAAGGTGACACGGCGGCCAGAGGCAGCGACGTAATCGCGACAGGCAGCCAGCACTTCGTCAATGTTGTATTTCCGGTTGACCGGCAACATCCTGTCACGTAGTTCGTCATCCGCGGCATGAAGCGAGATGGCCAAATTCACCTGTCGCTTTTCAGCCGCGAAACGCCGGATCTGTGGCACCAGGCCGACGGTCGAGATGGTAAATCGCCGCGCCCCGAAGTTATAGCCATGCGGGTCGTTCAGGCGGTCAATGGCAGCCATGCTATTGTCGTAACTATGGAAGGGTTCGCCCATACCCATGACGACGATGTTGGTAACTTTTTCGCCGCTCTGGTGCAGCATATGGGCGTAGTACATCACCTGCGCTACGATTTCACCGCTGGACAGATGGCGTTTGAAACCCATCTGCCCGGTGGCGCAAAAGACGCAGCCCATCGCGCAGCCCACCTGCGTGGAGATGCAGAGGGTATTGCGTGTTTCGTATTGCATCAGCACGGTTTCGATGTGCAGGCCGTCGTGCAGTTTGAAAAGCGTCTTGCGCGTTTGCCCGTCTTTGGATTCGACGGATTTCGTTGGCGCGAGGGCGTCGAAGCAGAGGGATTCGGCCAGTTTGGTACGGAGGGAGGTTGGTAAATTGGTAAATTGGGAGGGATCGTTCCAGAAATGCTGATACAGCCCCTGCCAGATTTGGCGGGCGCGGTAAGCGGGCTCGCCCCAGAAGGCGAGGATGGTTTCGATTTCAGGGAGGGGGAGGTCGTAGGTTAGTCTCATAGTCTGATAGTCGAATGGTCAATTGTCGGCTGGATTCTATCACGCGCCTATTGCGTGTCGGGAAGATTCCCACTACAATGGTTTCATTGCCTCGGCGTTCCGCTGCATTTGGAAAGGGCTGATATGAAAAAAGCATTGCCGATTTTGCTCATCCTTTTTGGCCTGGCGTTGCTGATTGGCGCGGCCACGTTTTGGGTGGATACGCTCTCGATGGATGAACCGCCCTCGCTGGGAGAAACCCTACGTGACTGGCTGACCACGCTGGCCGGGCTGGGGACCAGCTTGGCAGGTTTGTTGTCCCTGCTCAAGAAAAGAAAATCGGCCGCGCCCACGACAGAGATCAAACAGGACAACCGCCTCATGACTGGCGGGACCGTGATTGGCAAAGCAGAGACCGTCAATGTCTATCCTCCCGCCGAACCCAAAACCGAAACGCACGACTCGCTCGGCTACATCCCGCCGGTCAAGGCCGTGACCTATGTTCATCGCGGCAAAATCGAGAGCGATGTGGAGGCCTTCCTGCGCGCCGGGAATGGGGCCGGGGCCATCGTGGGCCTGCACGCCCCCGGCGGGCTGGGCAAGACCGAACTGGCCAAGCACGCCGCCGATGAGTTGAAGGGCGAGTTTGAAGGCATCCTGTGGGTGGATGTGGGCGAGAAAACCCCGCCGCAGGTGGTGGCTGATATGTTGCTTAAATGCGGCGCACATCTGTCTCCAGGGGCATCGTATGAACAGCAGAAGAACGAACTGCGCCGTCGTCTGCAAGATTGCCGCCTGCTAGTCATCCTGGATGACGTGCGCCAGAAAGCGTTGGATGGAATGGCCGATTTCCTGCCGTCAAAACCCTGCGCCGCTTTGCTGACCAGCCGCAGCCAGCAGATTGGCGGGGTGAACAAAACTTTCCAACTGGATCACATGACGCCGGAGCAGGCAAAGGAATTACTCGAAGCCGTGCTGGGCGCGGAGGCGGTGGCTGCGGAAGAAGATGCCGCCGCGAACTTGGCCGAACGCTGCGCCTTCAACCCGCTGGCGCTGGAGATCGCCGCCCGGCGCGCCCGCCAGTTGCAGGGAATTAAAAAACCGATTGCGCGTTACTTTGAAATTGTCCAGGCGCGCTTTTCCGAACTGAGCATGGACGGCGACGCCCGCTGGGACATGGAAAAGGTGTTCGATATCAGTTACCTGGATTTGAGCGAACCCGACCGCCAGCGCTTCCGCGCCCTGGTCGCCTTCCACCCAACCGGCTTTGCGCCCGAAGCCGCCGCGTACGTGTGGGGCATGGACCCCGCCGCGGCCCGGCAGGCGCTTTCGCGTTTCATCAACTTGTCGCTGGTCAAAGTGGTGGAGGGGGAGCGCGAACGTTACCGCCTGCATGATTTGCTGGATGAATACGCCGGGAAAAAACTCAAAGAAAGCAGCGAGGAAAACCGGATTGAAAATACGCTGGCAGAGTGGATCATCAATATATTTGAAGAATTCTATACAGACGATAAGAGCACTGCCCCGCAAGCAGCTGAAGAACGCGCCAATCTGCTGCGCTGCTGTGAATGGGCACGCGGCCAAAAGAATGGCGAATTGCTTGCCCGGCTTGTCACAAAAAGCCGCAACTGGTTTTATGTAAGTTTCACCGAAGACTGGATTTACTGGATTGCCTGGCTGGAAGCCTGCCTGCAACTGGGCATTGAAGACAAACAACTTAAAGCCAACGTGCTGCAAGCCATCGGCGACGTGCAGCAATTCCGCAAGGAAATGGACGCGGCGCTGGCCAGTTACAACGAAGCCCTGAAACTCTTCCGTCAAGTCGGCGACCGTTTGGGCGAAGCCAACGTTTATTTATCGCTGGGGGGACATAAGCGATCAGACGATAATTTGGCTGGCGCAAAGAAAGATTATGAAAATGCTCTCAAGGCTTATCAAGCAATTGGGGATCAGTATAGCCAGGGACGGGCGTTATATCGTCTGGGCGATTGTTTTGCAGAGGAGAAAAAATACACGGATGCCTTGAAATACTATGAACGAGCCGCTGCACATTGGGGAGCAATTGGCGTAAATGAACTCGTAGAGAGCATCTTGAAGCCGAGAATGGAAGAGGCGAAAAGTAACCTGAAATAGTAAGCCGGATTTATCGCCGCCTGCGCACGGGGCTTATCTTTGCAGCCAGGCAATAACGCGCTGTTTGATCTTGTTCAGCCGTTCGGCAAAAATATTCCCCAAGAGTGCATTGATGACGGATGTTTCGACACTGGTTAGCCGTGACAGGCGAATCACAGAACGAGTCTTCAGGCCGCTGGCGGCAAAATCTGCATCTGTCGTTTCGATGATCTCGTCAAAGTCGGAGATTGCCTGGTACGGGCGTGAGGTGATCATGGCCAGCAGCACATCGGTGTGGCGACCGGGCGCAATCGCCAGCACCAGCGCGGGACGCAATTTCCCAGCCTGTAAATCGGCCTGCGGGAAACGCACCAGGACCACGTCGCCGGGCTTCATGGATGATAAACCTCGCGAGCGTCTTTCAACGAGTACACGACCTCATCGTGTTCAGCGCCAGCCTCTTCGCGGAAGAACTGTTGCAAAGCAAACGTCTGCCACTGATGATCGCTCCAATCCTCATACAAGGGCGCAACCTTCTGCTTTGCCATCAGGAATAGGGCAAAATTGGCAACCTGCTCGATGAGTTCATCCGGCAGGCGATCAATTTGCTTATGTAGGCGATCACGAATCAATGCAGCGCTCATCCTGTCACCTCACTATTTTGGTCGCGTAATATCCATCAAGAGTAAAAGAATGTTGAACCTTCTTCGCCAATTCTAACACGTTTCAATTTTATTCCACCCTCACTCCATCTTTTCCCATAGGGAGAGGGAGAAACACGAAAGGACACAACAACTCCTGTCTACGCTGCTGAGATAACCAAACTGTCCCCCCACCCGTGGAGGTGAACCCCAGACTTCCGAAGTTTCTAAAACTTCGGAAGTTTGTCATCTGGCTATCCGACTATCCAACTACCAAACTATCCAACCAACTCTCCCAAATCCTCTGCAATCACATCCACCTTCGGCCTCCACGCTTCCCCCTTTTCCCGCGTGCTCACCCCCGAAAGCACCAGCGCCACGGGCATTCCGGCTGCCTGACCTCCAGCAATATCCGTTTCCAGCCGGTCGCCCACAACCAGCGTTTCCTCTTTCGCTGTCCCCAATCGTTCGCGCGCCAGTTCGATGAGATAGGGAGCGGGCTTCCCGGCGTAGACCGGCTCGACTCCCGTCGCCGTGACAACCACCGAAATCCACGCGCCCGCGCCGGGGATTTCGCCGCGCGGGGTGGGGAAGGTCTTGTCGGGATTGGTGGCGTAGAACGGCAGGCCACGCCGGACCAGCAGAGCAGCCTCGCGCATCTTGTCGAAGTTGATTTGACGGTCAACGCCCATCACCACCGCTTGCGCCCTTTCGGCCTCGTCCACCGATAGCAGCTCGAAGCCCTTCTCGCGCAAAGCGTTCATCACGCCTGATTCGCCGATGGCGAAGACCTTTGCCCTCACCCCTTCGGCGGAGTTCATCCTGACGAAGGAAGGACTCAGGGCAGGCCCTGGCCCCTTCGCGAAGCACCCCTGTGGGGCTCCCGGTGGGAGAGGGGGAAATTGTTTTTCCAGCAGATGCGCGACGACCAAAGAAGACGTCACCACCTGCCACGCTTCAGCCTGCACGCCAAAACCGGCTAAATGCTCAACGTATTGTTCAGGCGTGCGCGTCCCATTATTCGTGGCAAAGGCAACCGTCAGGCCGCGCGCCCGGATGCGCGCGAAGATCGCCGGTAGGTCGCCGATCGGCGCGTCGGCTTTCCATAGCACGCCGTCCATATCCAGGATAAGGGATTTGATATTGAGTGGGAGCATGTTCCTCCTTCTGAACACAGACCCTAAAGGTCTTGGAGACCTTTAGGGTCTGAAGGTTACTGATCACTGATCACTGATCACTGGTTACTGCTTACTTCTTCTCCGGAAGCTCCAGCACCTGATCCACCACGCCATATTCGACCGCCTGGCGGGCGTCCAAGAAGAAGTCGCGGTCGGTGTCGCGCTTGATGACCTCCACCGGTTGGCCGGTGTGCTTGGACAAGATGCCGTTCAGGAGGGTCTTCAGACGCATGATCTGCATGGTTTGGATCTCGATATCCGTAGCCTGGCCCTGCGCGCCGCCCAGCGGCTGGTGCAGGTGAATGGTGGCGTTCGGCAGGGTGTAGCGGCGGCCCTTTGTACCGGCTGCCAGCAGTATGGTCCCGAAAGAGGCGGTCACGCCGATGGCGACTGTGCTGATCGGGTTGGGGATCATCTGCATGGTATCGTAAATCGCCAGCCCGGAGTAGATAATGCCGCCCGGTGAGTTGATATACATCTGGATTTCACGTTCAGAATCCTCGCGGCTCAGGAAGAGCAACTGGGCGACGATGACGTTGGCGACCTGGTCGTCAATCGGCGTTCCCACGAAGATGATCCGCTCTTTTAACAGAAGGGAGTAGATATCGTAGGCGCGTTCACCCCGCCCGGATGACTCGATTACCATCGGGATGACATTCTTGGCAAAATCGGGAATGGACATGGTTTTCTCCACAGTAAACTTTATGCTTCCGGTTCAGGTTCGACCGGTTTCTTAGATGGGGTTCTCCGACAACCTGCTAGTCGGCCGGGATTTCGGGCGCCTGGCCGAGGGCGATTTCCTTCAAGCGTTCCAGGGTTAGCTGCGTGATGGCCCGATTTGCCGATTCGATTGTGATCGCCTCGATCATTTGCTTCGAAGGCTGGCTCTTACCGGCCATGGCTTTTTGAAATTCGGCATTACCCTGCATCCCAGCCCAGGTTTGCCGGGTTGCGGCCTCGAGTCTCTCGTCGCTGAGCTTGATTTTCTCGATGCGTGTAAATTCTTCCAAGATGAGCGAGCGCTCCAACCGGCTGATGGCGGCTGGCCTGGCATCTTCAGCGATGAATTTCTCTTTATCCAGCTCGCGCATTTTGAGATAGGCTTCCAGATCCAGATTCTGTTCTGCCAGACGAGCCTCGAAGTCCTTTATCTCATGTTCTATCTCATGCTTTAGAACTTGGGGAGGGTATTTGATGGTTGCGCCCTTTTTGAGTTCTTCGATCAGATTGTTGAAATAAACATTGTCGTAGTCTACTTTCGAGCGTTGTTCCAGATTGGCGCGCATGCCATCCCGCAACGCCGTCAGGCTCTCAAAACTTCCGACCTGCCTGGCAAATTCATCGTTCAACTCGGGTAGAACGACCCCCCGCACCGACTTGAGCGTCACTTCAAAATCAACCGTCAGGCCGCGTAAATTCTCGTCTTCAGCACCTACTCGTTCGGAATCATCCTGGTCATACTTGCACGCAGCGCCTACTCGGTGCGCAGCACCCTTCGATGAACTCAGGGCAGCGCCTACTCGGTGGGTAAATTTCCTGCTTTCGCCAATGCCCATGCCGATGAGTTTGCGCGAGAAGCCCGCAAAAGGCCATTCGTCCTCTTTTTCGTCTGCACGGATAAAGATGGGATGGCCCGGACGTTCGATCACCGGCGCTTCGTCCGCCTCGGCTTGGGTACCGAGTAGGCGCTGCCCTGAGTTCATCGAAGGGTGCTGCGCATTGGCGCCTATGATATCAATTATAGCGAAATCACCCTCATGTACCGGGCGGTCAACCGTGTCTGTCGTGCTGTACATGCGGCGGAGTTCGTCAATTGCCTCGTCAACCTTGTTCTCGCCTGGAGCCTGCCAGTCGTATGCCAGGCGGATTGCGCGGTAATCACCCAGGTCAACGCTCGGTTCGAGGGGTACTGTGAAGATGAATTTGGGCGGTTCCAGGCTTTCGACTTTTTCGAGCGAACCGGGGCCGGCAGGGTTGACTTCAGACTGTTTGAGCGCTTGCGGGTAAACTTCTTCCACGAGTAGCTCAATGGCATCCTCGGTGACCGTTGCGTCGCCATAAATCCGCCGAACGACATCGTAGGGCGCTTTGCCGGGGCGAAAACCGGGGATCTTGGCGCGTTCGGAGATCTTGCGGGCTGCGCGATGTCTGGCGCTTTCCAGTCGCTCGGTTTCAATTTCGACGGTCATGCTGAGCTGGTGATCATCGCGGGGTTGGGTTTCTATTTTCAATGTGAATTCCTTTAATAAATAATGCGCGAGTGGGGAAGGCGGGACTTGAACCCGCACGCCTCGCGGCACATGATCCTAAGTCATGCCTGTCTGCCAGTTCCAGCACTTCCCCGGGTTGGTAGATTGGTAAAGTGGTAGATTGGTAACGCGGGCGGAATTATAAGCGAGAGGGGTGGGGGCGTCAATAAACAGACTGTCCTGTTAACCAAACGCTGATATAATCGGCGGCTATGTGCAACATTACAGATGTCCTGCAGTTGAACGTTTGGACAATCTTTTGCCGAGTGCGCAGCACCTACTCGGTAGGCCTTCGGTGGAGGTAAATTTGGGACGACTGATCAATCCGGATAGCGCGGGCAAGGAACGAACCCGCCTGACAAAAACGGTTGCCCTGGCTGTTCGGGAATTGGCGAAACAAGCCGCACCCGGCGCGGAATCGCGCGACCTGGCTGCTTATATCGCCTTATCCTTGGACGACATCGCCGGGATGATTGACGTTTCCGTGACAGCCTGGGAAAAGCGCGGCTACTGGGTCAAGGCCGACAAATTCCGCATGGAATGGGCCTGGGCCGGGCAAACCGCCGAAAAAATGCGCGCCGCCGTCCTGACGGAGGATTGGGCCGGGGTCGCCCAGGCCGCCGCGCAGACCGCCGGGCGGCTGAACAGGATCACTGTCCCGCCCGGGCACCGCCTGGGCCGCCCCTGGGTGGGGGCGTGGAAGGAATTACATCATCAGAAAGCGTTTGGCAACTCCAGTTTCAACCACAGATGAAAGAGATAAACACTGATTGCCGTTCATCAGGCGATAAAATAAGCCTTACAACGAAAAACTCCCGAAGACTGCGTGTCTTCGGGAGTTTGTTTTGCTATGGCGTCGTGTACGTCACGACCAGGCTGGGATTTGTAAAGGTGATTCTGTCTTTGACTGCATCCAGGTTCGATGCCGCGAATTGCAGGCGCAACTGCAAGCGGCTGGTGCCGACTTTCGATTGAAGGCCCGTCTTTAGTTCCGGAGATACTTCGATGATATCGAGCGCGGCAGTCGAACCCCAGTCTAGGGTATTCCCGGCCGGGAATCCGGCCACAAAATCGGCTGCTTCGAGCGTGGGGCCATAGTTCGTAACATAGCCATTCAAAATGCCCAGGCCAAATGGATTGCCGGTGACTGCGTAGTTGGTGAAGTTAATTTTGACTTCTGTGATGGTGGCATTGGACGGGATGCTGGAAATATCGTAGCTCAGGAAAGCCTGGACCGTTTTAGTGATGTCCGCGTTCGACTCGCCAACGGTGAAGTCTGGCCAAGGACCGTCATCTGCGCGGATCGTTCCGCTTTCGCCGGCCACAGGCAGGAACGTGATCGTGACAGAACTGCCCACCTTGATCAGCACCCAAAAGGATTTACCGCTGCTAAAGCTGAAATAGGAGCCGCCCGGCTCGCGCAGCTTCCAGAAACCCTTGTAGGTGCCTTGGGCTGCCGGGGCAGTAAGATTTACCGACACATCCACTGTCTGATTTGGAGCCACCGTGCCGCTGGTCAGGGATTGGGCATAACCAGCCGGTGCGCCCAAGGGATCGCCAGTGTCGAATACGAGTTGGTAGCCAGATGTCCAGGTGCAGGTGCCAATATTCTTCAGCCGCCAGGTTTTTTGGAAAGTCTGCCCTGGAGACATGAGGGTGTTATCTGGGATGGTCACATCGCTTACAAAGGTAGCCAGATTGCATGGCACCGGGGTCTGTGTTGCCGTTGGGTTCGGCGTGGCTGTCGAGGGTATGGCTGTTGGTGGGATGGCTGCCAATGTTGGGGAGGCCTCGACAGGCGGCGGCGCCTGCGTCGTTGCGACGCGTGTCAGTTCGGCTGCCACAGTCTGGGCTGCGAGGGTATAAATCACGACGGGTTCCGGGGTTGGTTCTGGCTTTGGCAAATTGCAGCCCATCAGAACAACGATAACCAGGCTGGCAAGTACAACGCGAATTTGTTTCATGTTCGTTCCTCCTTACTTCACAGGTGATAAACGGATATGGCGCTCTAAAAACCAAATACTGGACAGCGTTACAGTATTACTCTTGAAAAACTATCACAACCGCGAAGATTATGAATGGACTGTCGTTGCGAGCGGTTTTTCCTGACACCGACCGTCAGGACGGTGTGCGAAGCAATCTCATGGCCTGCGAGGGGATTGCTTCGTCGCAAAGCATGCCCTGAGTGTTCTTCGAAGGGAACGCTCCTCGCAATGACAATTTTTTTGGTTGCGGCTGGAGGCCGCGCTATGTATAGTTTAATCAATTCGGTAAACCTGGTCAATGACTACAGAAAAACTCCCGGCACCTTGAAGCAGCCGGGAGTGCGAGGCTAGAACAATTCAGGCTGGGCGGCCGCCCGTTTGCCATCGAAGAGCAAGAATGGAGCAGCACGCGCGACGACGATACCCAGGCTGCGCAAGGCGCTCGGATCGCGCAACTTCCCTTGCCGGCGCGCCCGTAAAATGGCTTCCGCGCTTTTGGGACCGATACCGGGGACGCGCAGCAGTTCGCGCCGCTCAGCCCGGTTGACCTCCAGCGGCCGCCCGGACAGGTTGATCTGCGCCCAGGCCTGTTTCGGGTCAATCTGCACCGGGAGGCAGCCATCGGCTTCGAAGGGCATATCCTCCAGGTCGAAGCCATAGTCGCGCAACAGGAAGGAGGCTTGATACAAGCGGCGCTCGCGAATGGCCGGCGTGGGAGGCTGGTTTTCCAGCGGGGTATCCGGGATGGGGGTGAAGCGTGAATAATAGGCGCGTTTTAGCTTCAGATGGCGATAAAGATAAGCGGTGGTCGTCAGCAGTTCCAGGTCGGATTCGCCCACAGCGCCGGTCACAAACTGGGTGACTGTCGAGGGCCAGCGCCCGTTCCAGGTGTGAGCCGGAGATTGCGCCCGGCGGATTTCATCCACCCATTTCAACGGGGCGAGCAATTCTTCAGTAAATTGTTTATGTGGAGCCAATTGTGCCAGTCGTCCGCTATTTGGCGCTTCCAGATTGACCGAGACCCGGTCGGCGATTTGCATGGCGCGTTCAACCTGTGCGCGCTCAGCGCCGGGCATGATTTTAAGATGGACGTAGCCACGAAACCCAAGTTTGAAGCGCAGGATCTCGATGGTTTCGATGAGCCTGTCCTGTGTGCGCATGCCGCCCCCAGCCATGCCGGAACTGATAAAAATCCCCTCGGCGATGCCGCGCTCATATAAATGGACAAACAGGCGGGCGAACTCTTCCGGCTGAAAGGTGGCGCGCCGGAAATCGCGCCCGGCGCGGAAGGGACAGTAGTAGCAATCCCGTTCGCAGACCGAGGTCAGCAAAGTCTTGAATAGTTTGATGCGCTGGCCGTTGGGCAGCACCGCGGGGTGGACGAAAATGCCCTCACCCCCGGCCCCTTCGCGCATAGTCCCCGTAGGGGGAAGCACCCCTGTGGGGCTCCCAAAACCTGCCCTGAGCGTAGCCGAAGGGTCAGGAGAGGGGTGGGCAGCGGAACATTCTTCCGCCGGTTCGAGTGACATCTGCGCGGAGAGGGTCTGCAAACGGGAAAGGGCATCTTTCATGCCTGTATTATAGAACATATATGCTATTTGTCAAGCAGTGTAGTGACGGCTTTAGCCGTGAAATACTTGTTTGCTGAGTCGTGTTTCGCTGGGTATTGAAATCCGTGTCCATCTTCGTCCAATCTTTAAGGGATATCCGTCTCAAGCAGGTGTAAAATAGCTCTTCGGTTGCGCTTCGACACCTTCGGCAGCGCGACACAAAACTGTTCACTGATAACCGATCACTGTTCACTGATGACTGCTCTCCTCCGCATCCGCCATTTCCTCAAACCCTACACCTGGCCGCTCGTCGGCAACTTAACCATCCTGCTGACTTCCACCGGGCTGGCGCTGGTCGTGCCGCGCATCATGCAGCAGGTGATTGACGTGGGGCTGAAGAGCGGGAACACAGCTTCCCTCATCCAGTCAGCGTCGCTGCTGCTCGGTATCGGGGTCACCATCGCCGTCCTGAGCCTGATGCAGCGCTATTTAACCATTTGGATTGCCGCTCACGTGGGCTATGACCTGCGCAACCGCATGTACGACCACATCCAGTACCTGCCATTCACCTACCATGACCACGCCCAGTCCGGGCAGCTCATCAGCCGCGGCATCGAGGATATCCGCGCCATTGAAATTTTCGCCGGTTCTGGCATCGTCGAGTTCCTCCAACTTTTCCTGCTGACGGTCGGCATCCTGGCGCTGATGGCAAGTGAAAACCTGAAACTGATGCTCATCGCCATCCTGCCGCTGCTGCCGATGGTCATGCTGGGAGTGAGCCTCGGCAGTCGCATCAGTGGGATGTTTTTGGCGGTGGATAACGCTGTCGGCGACATATCCGCGCGTTTGCAGGAGAACGTGTCGGGTGTCCAGGTGGTGCGCGCTTTCGCCCGCGAGCCGTACGAGATAGAACAGTTCAATAAATTAAACCGCATCGTCTTCAAACTGTGGGTCAAGGTCAACGACCAGCGCGCCACGGTCTTGCCGGCCTCCCACTTCCTGATCACACTGGGCACCATCCTGGTGTTGTGGATCGGCGGCGGGATGGTGCTGGCTGGCCAGATGACTGTGGGGGAGGTGGTGGCCTTCAATGCTTACCTGTTGATGCTGTCCAACCCGACCCAGCAACTCACCAACCTGATCAACGCGGCCGGCGAAGCCTCGGCCGGCGCCCGGCGTCTGTTCGATGTGCTTGACCACCAACCGGAAATCCAGTCCCCAGCCGGGGCGATCAGCCTCCCGCCGCTGCGGGGACAGGTCGAGTTGCGAGGTGTGAGCCTGAAATATGCCGACGAGAAGCGCGAATCGCTGACCGGCATCAACCTGCGGGTCGAACCGAACCAGCTCATCGCCCTGATCGGCCAGACCGGTTCCGGCAAGACCAGCCTGGTCAATCTCATCCCGCGCTTCTACGACGTGACCGAGGGAGTGGTTTTGGTGGACGGGCACGACGTGCGCGGCGTGGAGTTGGTCTCGCTGCGCCGTCAAATCGGAATTGTGTTGCAGACCTCGCTTTTATTTTCCGACTCGATCGAAGCCAACATCGCCTACGGCAAGCCGGAGGCCAGCGAGGAGGAAATCCTTGCCGCCGCCAAAACCGCGCAGGCGCACGAGTTCATTACCGGCCTGCCGCAGAGCTACGATACCGTCGTCGGCGAGCGCGGCGTGACTCTTTCGGGCGGGCAGCGCCAGCGCGTGGCGATTGCGCGCGCCCTGCTGATGGACCCGCGCATCCTCATCCTGGACGACTCCACTTCGAGCGTGGACACACAGACCGAGCAGGCCATCCAGAAGGCGCTGGATAAACTGATGGAAGGCCGCACCACGTTTGTGATTGCGCACCGCCTGGCCACCGTCCGCCGCGCCGATTTGATTTTGGTAATGGACAAAGGCCGCATTGTCCAGCGCGGAACACACGGCGAGTTGCTGGCACAGGGTGGGCTGTACAAGAAAATCCACGACCTGCAATTGAGCCAGCAGATGAAATTTGTCGAAGAGATGGAAGAAAAGGAGGCTGTTTCTGCTGTAGAAACTTCGACGACGCGCGAGGAAGGGTTTTAAACACGAATGGCGCGAATAACCTCCACTATCCACCCACCCGCCTACGTTCTGCAATCTGAAGAACAACTTGGCAAAGGCTACGACCCGAAAATCGCCCGCCGCCTGACCGGCGAGTTCATCCGCCCCTATCGCTGGCTTCTGCTGGCCGCGCTGTTTTTCATGTTGAGCGCCTCGGCCGCTTCGGTGGCCGGGCCGTACTTCGTCAAGGTGGCCCTCGACAGCGGCCTGGCCGCCCACGACCCGTACGTCCTGCGCATGACCATCTTCTGGTATTTGCTGACGGCCTGCGTTCAGTGGGGTATGGCTTATGGCCGCGTGTACACCATGAACCGCGTCGGCCAGTACATCTTGTTCGATGTGCGCACGCGCATGTTCGAACACCTCCAGCGCCTGTCGCTCAGTTTCTACAATCACTTTAGCGTTGGGCGCGTCATCACCCGCGTCATCAACGACGTGGGTGTGCTGCGCGAGTTCATCACTTGGGACATGCTGGCCATCGCCCGGGATGTCTTCACGCTGACTGGCGTGGTCGTCGCCATGCTGAGCATGAACCTGCGCCTCTCGCTGCTGACTTTTGCCGTGCTGCCGGTCATGGCCCTGGCGACGATCATCTTTCGTAGGGCGGCCCGCCGCGCCTATCGCAGAGTCCGGGCTGCCATTTCATGGGTCAATTCAGTACTGGCGGAAAACATCAACGGCGTGCGTGTCGTGCAAGCCTTTTCGCGCCAGGCTTATAACTATGGCCAGTTCCACAACACCGTTACCCGCTACCACCTGGATGTGAGCATGGACGCGGCGCGTATATCCTCGGCCTTTTCGCCGCTGGTGGATATCCTCGGCGCGCTTGCCACGGCGCTGGTCGTCTGGATTGGTGGGGCGGCGGTGCTGGGCGAGTCGATCACGGCGGGTATCCTGGTGGCCTTCGTGCTTTACATTGACCGCTTCTTCGATCCCATCCGTGACTTGAGCCGCCGCTTCGACTCGCTCCAATCCACGATGACCGCCGGAGAACGCATCTTCGCTTTGTTGGATACGCCTGTGGAAGTGCAGGACCCTCCAAACGCTGGCGAGTTGCCGGTTATCAAGGGCGACGTCACCTTTGAGAATGTTTCGTTTCACTACTCGGACGACCCGAAGACTGTACTTAAAAAAATTGATTTATCTATCCCCGCCGGAGAGACAGTCGCCCTGGTCGGCGAGACCGGCGCGGGAAAGACCACCATCGTCAAACTGTTGGCGCGATTCAACGACCCGACCGCAGGCCGCGTACTGGTGGATGGCCGCGACCTGCGTATGGTGACTCAACAGTCCCTACGGCAGCAGATGGGCATCGTGCTGCAGGACCCGTTCCTGTTCAATGGGACGGTCAAAGAAAACATCCGCTTCGGGCGGCTGGAAGCCACGGATGAAAAAATTATCGCCGCCGCGCAAGCCGTCGGCGCGCACGAATTTATCGTCAACCTGAAAAATGGCTACGCTACCTCGGTCGAAGAGGGCGGCGTGATGCTCTCGGTCGGCCAGCGCCAGTTGCTTTCCTTCGCCCGCGCTTTGCTTGCCGACCCGAGGATTTTAATTCTGGATGAGGCCACCTCGTCAGTGGACACGCAGACCGAGCAAATCATCCAAAAAGCCCTGGCGCGGCTGCTGAAAGGACGCACGTCTTTTGTGATTGCCCACCGCCTTTCCACGATTACGAATGCGGATAGGATCGTGGTCATTCACGATGGGAAGATCATCGAGCAAGGCACGCACGCCGGGTTGTTGGAGAAGAAGGGCTCTTATTACGATCTGTACCGGACAGGGTTTCGGGAGTGATGTGAGCGATTATCGTTTTATTTTTCACGTCCACGCCATCCAGCGTATGTTTGAGCGCTGCATCTCCGTCAAAGACGTGCGCCATATTCTGGCGACCGGCGAAACGATTGAGAATTACCCCGACGATTTGCCCTATACAAACCGCCTGATATTGGGTTGGCGGGGCAATCGCCCCATCCATGTTGTCGCCGCTGAAAATGCGCAAGACAACGAGGTGATTGTGATTACGGTTTATCAACCCGATACTGACCAGTGGACAGCCGATTTCAGGGAACGAAGGCCATGAAATGCGTCATGTGCAGACAGGCAGAAACTATATCAGGCACAACCTCCGTCACGTTTGCACGCGACCAAATCACGCTGGTCGTCAAAGACGTACCCGTACAGGTCTGCCCGAACTGCGGCGAAACTTACGCGGACGAAAAAGTGGCCGCCCGTCTTTTGCGTGAGGCGGAGAACAATATCGCAAATGGAAGCGCGCGAGGCTACATGTAGGTTCCTTGGGGATTGCTTTGGCAAAAAACGCCTCGCAATGATTATGAAATGTTTGATATGTATTTGACGAGTACAGAATCCACGAAGAAACACGAAGTTCACGAAGAAAGAACATCCATTTATATCTTCGTGTATTTCGTGACCTTCGTGCCGAGTAGGTGCTGCGCAGAAAAAAGCCTTTTTGCCGAGTAGGCCTTCGGCAGTGGGCTCATCCGTGGAATAAGCGCCGCCAGCGCTTTCCGCCGCGCAACCCGAAGAAACTGCCCTCCGGCGCGCAGAACTTCGTTTGTGCCCAGGATGACTCGCGTCACAATTTCAAATTTACTTACAAAGCCTCCCGCCACGCCTGGAGCAGGCGCTGGCCGAAGGCGATGTGACCGACGCCGGGCGCGGCGTGGTCGAGTACTGGGCCGGGCTGACCCGTGCCGGCCTGCAGTTGATGCCACCGACGAGGCATAATTTGGTGCATTCGAACGAGGCGGGGAGGGTGAAGCAGAAAGTGCAATTGCGATGATAGGATTCATGCTATAATACTTTCAACGCTTTCAACGAGTGAACTGGCTTACTCTAAAGCGTATATTAATCTGATGCCGTCTAACGTCCTAAACGTTTTAGGACATTATACGGCAAACCCATAAGCAATTAGGCTGTCTGTATAATCGCGATTAGGCTGCCTTGGTCACCAGTGAGGAGGTGGTGTCTATATGAAACACGGCAATGTTGATATGAAAGCCTGGCGGGCATTAATTTCCGTCTAAACAACCATTCAAGAAAGCGGAATACAAACATTTACAGAAGGAGAATGAACGATGCAAACGATTCTTGATCAAATCACTAGTTTGGTTGGGTCTTACATTCCCAACCTCGCCGGGGCAGTTGCCATCCTGATCATTGGGTGGCTGGTTGCCCTGATTGCGTCGGCGATTGTGCGGGCAGCGCTCCGGCGCACGACCCTCGACAACCGACTGGCGCAGTGGATTGTTGGGGAGAAGGCAGCCAAGCCGGTTGAAGCAGAACGGTGGATCGCAAAAGGCGTGTACTGGCTCATCATGCTCTTTGTGCTGGTCGCCTTCTTTCAAACCTTGGGGCTGACGCTCATCACCGAGCCGCTGAACCGCTTGCTGGTCCAAGTATTCGAGTATGCCCCACCCTTGCTCGGCGCGGGCGTCTTGCTGCTGATCGCGTGGATCGTAGCGAGCGTGCTCAAAGGCGTCGTCTCGCGTGTGTTGAGCGTTGCCAAGATTGACGATCGGCTTAGCGGGCTGGCTGGCCCTGAAGAGCGTGTGCTTGTGGCGCAAACGCTCAGCGAAGCCGTTTATTGGCTGGTCTTCCTGCTGTTCCTGCCAGCCGTGCTGAGTGCCCTGGCACTAGAAGGACTGCTCGGACCAGTCCAGGGGATGATCGACAAAATCCTCACCTTTCTACCTAACATCTTTGCTGCCGGTCTGATCCTTGCGGTCGGCTGGTTTGCCGCCCGCATCGTGAAGCGGATTGTGACTAACCTGCTGGTTGCCATCGGTATAGATCGGTTGAGCGAGCGGGTCGGCTTGACGACAGTGCTGGGAAAGCAGCAACTGTCCGGGCTGATCGGGTTGGTGCTCTACGTCCTGATCCTCGTGCCGGTGCTGATTGCTGCGCTCAACGCTCTGGGACTGGAAGCGATCACGCGGCCAGCCAGCGACATGCTGAAGCAAATCTTCACGGCGCTGCCAGCCATCTTCGCCGGCGCGCTTGTGTTGATCATCGCCTACATCGTGGGACGCGTTGTGGCCGGCTTGGTCGCCAATCTGCTAACTGGTTTTGGCTTCGACAACGTCCTCACGCAACTCGGGTTCCGTAAACAACCTGCCGAAGCGCGGTGGACACCTTCGCAAATTGTCGGCCATCTTATTCTCGTGACGCTCATGCTCTTCGCCGCTATCGAAGCATTTCGCCTGGTAGGCTTTACGCTGCTGGCTGACCTGGTGGCTCAGTTCACAGTCTTCGCCGGTCACATCGTCATGGGACTGATCATCTTTGCGATCGGTCTGTTCCTGGCGAACCTGGCGGCAAAGACAGTGCAAGAAAGCGGAGTGGCTCAAGCAGGCTTGCTTGCATGGGCGGCGCGCGTTTCCATCCTGGTGCTGGCAGGCGCGATGGCTTTGTGGCAGATGGGCCTGGCGAACGAGGTCATCAATCTGGCGTTTAGTTTGCTGCTAGGCGCCATTGCCGTAGCCATCGCTCTGGCTTTCGGACTGGGGGGACGAGAAATCGCCGCGCGCGAGTTGGAGGCATGGCTACAGTCTCTCAAGTCCAAGCAGGACTAAACGCAAGGGACGTGCGTCGGACAAGTGCAATGCGGCAGTATGGAGGGAACCTGGCGCGAACAGGTTCCCTCCACAGAACAATGCCTCACGGTCCAGCGCGCCAGACGCTTACTCTTCGGGGAACAGATAGGAAATTTTGTGCCTGCTGTTTTGGTCAGAAAAGCGTTTGGCGGCACTGCCTTGGGAACCCTTACGAAAGGGGCAGCCTGACATCTCGCTGGAGCCGACGCCGCCTTCGGCAGCGCGGCTCAGCTCGGTGCCGTTAGCCAATCACAAGGGCCCGTCGTTCCTGACGAGCCCTTTTCGTTTAGATATTGATGCCCGACAGTTGAGCTGTCGGGCAGCACTGATTACTGAACATTGATTACTGAATACTGAACACTGAACACTGTTTACTTGATCACCGGCACCGCGCTCGGCACGGCCACGCCATAGGCCTGTTCCTTCTCGTACTTGAACTGCTGGGTGTACAGGCGGTAGTAATGGCCACGATTGCGCAGCAATTCGGCGTGCGTGCCTTGTTCGGCGATGCGCCCGCCCTCGATGACCACAATCCGGTCGGCGCGGCGGATGGTCGAGAGGCGGTGGGCGATGACGAAGGACGTGCGTCCCTGCATCAGGGCCTCCATCCCGCGTTGAATCAAGGCCTCGGTCAGCGTGTCCACGCTGGAGGTGGCCTCGTCCATGATGAAAATCTCCGGCTTCGCCAGCACCGCCCGCGCCAGGCTGATCAGTTGTTTCTGCCCGACCGAGAGCAGGTTGCCGCCCTCGCCCACGTTTTGGTCGTAGCCCTTCTCGAAGGCCAGGATGAAATCGTGCGCTCCGGCGATTTTCGCCGCCGCTTCGATGTCCTCGTCGCTGGCATCCAGCCGGCCGTAGCGGATGTTCTCGCGGATCGAACCGGAGAACAGGTGCGGGGTCTGCAGCACGATGCCGACGCGACTGTGGATGCTTTGCATGGTGTAATCGGTATAGTCGCGCCCGTTGATGCGGATGAGGCCCGCCTTCGGCTCGTAAAAGCGGCACAGCAGGTTGACGATGGTCGTCTTCCCGCCGCCGGTCGGTCCGACCAGGGCGATCAACTCGCCCGGCCTGACCTTGAGCGAGAAATCGGTCAGGACGGGTCTGCGGTCTTCGTAATAGAAATCCACATGGTCGAACTCGATCTCGCCGCGCATCGTCCCGGCTGGTTTGGCATCCGGGCGGTTGCACACCTCGGGCGGGGTATCCAGCAATTTGAAGATGCGTTCAGCGGACGCAATCGAATGCTGCATCTCGGCGTAGACACGCGCCAGGTCCTGCACCGGCCAGATCATGAAGGTCAGGTAAGAGACGAAGGCGTGGATCGCGCCGACGGTGAAAAGTCCAATCTGACTCTGCATCCCGCCGTACCAGACGATGGCGCCCAGCGCAAAGGCTGAGACGATTTGCACCGTCGGCAGGAAGAGCGCCGAGAGCCAGGCAGCGCGATAGGAAGCGCGGAACATGTTGTCGGTCAGTTGCGAAAACTCTTTCAGGTTCTCAGCCTCGCGTCCCAGCGCCTTGACCACATGCACGCCCTGAATATTTTGGTTGTACTCGCCGGTGATCTTCGAGTTGGCGCGGCGTGAGTTGCGGAATTCCACCAGGATCTTCTTGCGGAAGTTGACCGCGATGAGGATCAGGATGGGGATGATCGAAAAGACGATCAGCCCCAGTTTCCAGTTGATGACCAGCATGAAGATTGTGGAGGCTATGATGCTCACAATCGCCCAGGTCACGTCGAGCAGGCCCCAGGTCATCAGGCTGGAAACGCGCCCGGTATCCGAGGTGACGCGCGCCATCAGCCGCCCGACGGCGTTCTGGCTGTAGTACGAGAGCGAGAGGTCCTGTAAGTGGTTGAAGAGCGCCTTGCGCAAATCGTACTGGATGCGTTCTCCGAGCACGGCGGCAAGGTAAATAAACGTGAACACAAACGCAGCCTGGAGGAGTTGCATGCCGCCATAGATTGCAGCGAACTTCAACAGCACAGGGATGTTCTTTGGCACGATGCCCTGGTCAATCATCTGCTTGTTGATGTAGGTGAACAGAGCGTCCTGCGTTGCCGTCAGGAAAATTGTGACCAGAAAGCCCGCCATCCAGCGCCAGTGCGGCCTGAGCAGGCCCAGGATGCGCTTGAAGGTCGGGGCAGTCAATAGACTGGTATGTTCTTCTTCTTCGAGTTCGATGAGTTCGTCAGGCATAGTTCCTCCGAAGGATGAAGGCGGAAGGATGAAGGATGAAAAACAGAATTATCCTGCACCTTTTCCTTTGCTCTTGTTCAATCGGTCCTTAATCTTCGTCACAATGGTTACAAAGATGGCAATCAGTTCGTCTGTCTCTTTGATGAGAGGGGCGAGTTTTTCGGCTATGACAATGCCGGATTCGACCAGCAGTTCAAACCAGTAGGCGGTTTCGTCGAGTTCCTGCAATGCGCCTTCGATTTTGTTGATGAAATCAGCGTCGGATTTAGCGCGATTTGCCTCACGATAGTGCGCCCCAACAGATGTCCCGGAACGCAGAACCTGCCTGCCAATCACCTGCGCCTCGGTCGTCTTCGGAAGACTCGTATAGAGTCGGATAATCCGTAATGCGAACTCTTTGGTTCGGACGCGAAGATCTTGCACTTTTTCATCCTTCATAATTCATCCTTCATCCTTTCGACGGTTCATCCTTCCGCCTTTGTTATTTCCTCTTCCAACTCTTCGTCAATGCGGGTCTGGATGTCGTAAATCTGACGGTACATCCCATCCTGGGCAACCAGCTCTGCGTGGCGGCCTATCTGGACGACCTCGCCCTTGTCCATCACCAGGATCAAGTCGGCGTTCATCACGGATTGGACGCGATGGGCGATGATAAACGTGGTGCGGTTCTCCATCAGCTTGTTCAGCGCGCCGCGGATCTTGGCTTCGGTCTCGGTGTCCACCGAGGAAATCGAGTCATCCAAAATCAGAATGCGCGGGTTCTTGAGCAGGGTACGGGCGATGGCAATTCGTTGTCGCTGCCCGCCGGAGAGCGTCACACCTTTTTCACCGACCAGGGTTTTGTACCCCTGCGGGAAAGTCAGGATGTCATCGTGGATTGCCGCCGCTTTCGAGGCTTTTTCGATTTCGTCCTGCGGCACAACATCCCGTCCGACGCCATAAGTGATGTTCTCGCCTATCGAGCGGCTGAACAGGAACGGCTCCTGCTCGACGATGCCAATTTGCTGGCGAAGGTACTGGCGCGGGTAATTCTTCAATTCCTCGCCGTCCAGCAGAATGCGCCCGGCGGTGTATTCGTGGAAACGGGGCAGCAGGTTGACCAGCGAAGTCTTGCCCGAGCCGGTTGAGCCGAGCAGCGCCACCGACTGTCCCGGTTGGATGCTGAACGAGACATCCTTGATGACCTCCGCGTTGCCGTCTTCGTACTGGAACGAGACATTCTCGAAGACGATTTCGCCGTGCGCCGGACCCTGAACCTGCAGCCTGCCCTCGGTCAGTGGTTCACGCTCCTGCTTGACGATTTCCATCAGGCGGCCATAAGAGACCAGGCCGGTCGAGGTCTGGACGATGAAGCGGCCCAGGTTGCGCATCGGCCAGATGAGCCAGATGACCAGCCCGACGTAGGCCGGGTAGGTGCCGACCGTGATCTCACCGTGAATGGCCAGGATAGCGGCAAAGATGAATCCGCCGAGTATCTGGAAGCCGCAGGCAATGTCCGAAAGCGGCCAGAAGAGCGAGTGCATTTTGAGAAAAATCTTGCCGCGCAGGAATTTTTCCCAATTATCTTTCTCGAACTTATTCTTCTCGTATTCCTGCCGCGCAAACGCTTTGACCACGCGCACGCCGGTCAGGTTCTCCTGCAGAGTGGTCGAGAGCAGTGCCTCCTGCTCCTGATATTTCTCGTAGGCCTTGGTCACTCTCTTGAAGAACCACAGCGAAACGGCCAGGATAACTGGCATGACAACAATGGATGCCAGCGCCAGTTTCCAATTCAAGTTGAGGATGGCGAGAAAGTTGATGATGAACAAAAAGATGATACGTCCCACGCCGATGGCTTGCTCGTTAAAGAAGCTGCGGACAGAATCCACATCCGAGGTGACGCGCTCGATCAAGTCACCGGTCGGTGTTTTGCTGTGATAGGTGAAACTCAGCCGCTGGATGTGGTCAAAGAGGAAGTTGCGCAGGCGGCGGGTGATGCCTTCGGCGCTGTAAGCGGCGAGACGGCCCGATAAATACGAGAACCCGCCCTCGACGATGGCCAACCCGACAAACCCGGACGCAATGATGACCAACGTTCGTTCCAACGTCCCGGCAAAGGGCGCGGCGTCGCCGAGGATGGTATCGGCGAAGTTGCGCAGCAGAAGGTATGTGACTGCCTTCGCCAGCGCCGAAACCGCCAGCGACAGGTTGGCGACGACGTAGGGCAGGCGGAAATCCGCCATCATCCGCCACAGGCCGGACAGTTTCTTCTTGGTCAGGGCTTTGCGAAAGTCAAAGTAATCGGTGATTGGTGGAGCGATGGTTGCCATAGTACATTCTTTCCCTCTCTCCCTTTGGGAGCCCACAGGGTGCTTCGCGAAGGGTCGGGGTGAGGGCAAACAAAAAGCCACGGTGCAGGAGCGCACCGTGGCTGTCAGGCACACGCGTTTTGACCTTACCGGTCAACAGGCGCACTCCGAGGCGGTTTAAAAGCGAAGCCACCCTTAGCGACAATAAAAATGCTGTAAACCATGAGCGCGCCTCCTTTCCTTCGAATTTGATTAACAACGGGATAGAGTTTATCACCGACACTAGATTCATGTCAAGCGCGAATTTCTCTACCGTATAAAATTCGTACTGAGTAGGTGCTGCGCATAGTACGCGGACGAGCACAGATTACGCGGAAAAACGAGAAAGAATTCGCGTTCTCCGCGTTAATCAGCGTCCCATAAAAAATTGTCCAGCCCGCCGAGTGGTGGGGCAGGGAGTCAGCCGTTGACCGTCTGCGCCAGATTGTGGATCCACTTGCGCGAGAAAAATCGCCGCAGGCCGAGCGCCCATTTGGTGAATTCTTCTAACATCACCAGCAGATAGACCCAGTGGACCGGCAGGTGAAAAACGAACGCACCGATGAAGGCGGCCGGCACACCGACAAACCAGATGATATAGCCATCAATGATCAGGCTAAAGCGGGTGTCGCCGCCGCTGCGCAAGATACCGATAATCATGATCATATTCGATACCCGCAGCCAGAACAGCAGGCTGACAATGGTGAGCAGGTTGCGGGCGGATTGAATGACAGCCGGAGAGACCTTGTAGAGCGTGGCAAATGACCATCCAAAGATGCGCAGGTACTCGCTCCCCAGCGCAATCACCTGCAGGTCTTCCGAATAAATGCCTAAAATCTGGGCCGGAAGCACCTCGGCCAGAAACAGGAATATGCCGCTGGCAGCCAATCCGAGCGCGAGACACAGGCCGAGCACATTGCGCAGACTGGCAATATCCTTCTTGCCTCACAATTGCGCCGTGAAAATAGCCGCGCCGCTGGCGATGCCGAACAGGAAAAAAACCTGGTTGGCCAGCCCGGCTGCCGCCAGCGAGACCTCGCCCAACTGTCCGAGCATTATTACCCCGATCATATTCAGCGAGGCGGTGATGAAGTTTTGCAGGGCGATCGGGATGGCGATTTTGAAGAGCTGCCGGAAATACTCACGGTCGCGGTAGAGCGCAAAGATGCGCTGAATGACAGTCATTGCGAGGGCGCTTTTTCCCCGCCTGCCCTGCCTGCACCTGACGCAGGCACAGGGCGATCCGTCTCTTAGCGACTCGGTCGTGCGCCCCGTCGCCGCGGCCATGCGGGAGACCATGTTGAATTCCTGTTCTGGCTCTACCTGCTCGACCTGACCCTGCTCATCCTGCACGAGATGGACTCGGCCTACTGGAAGGAATGGGATTTGTTCCACCTGCCCGGTGGGATAGGCGGTTTTCTGCTCATTCACCTGCCGTTGTGGATTGCCGGGTTATACGGCCTGGTATTGGTGCGTGAGGCCGCGCTGGCCGGGCTGATCCTTTCGCTGGTGGTCAGCCTGGGCGGCCTCTTTGCCTTTGGCATCCACACGTACTTCCTGAAAAAGGGACGCCCGGAATTCAACGCGCCGGTCTCAAAAGCAATCCTGTGGGCGCTGCTGATCCTGTCGCTTGGGCAGGCGGTCGTGACCATCCTGGTCTGGAGATAGTGAGATAGGAGTCTGTCATGTTGATACGGCGGCAGTTGCACTGCTGGCGTATCAAGGGGTTGGGAGACTATGAGTCTCCGGGAGATTTTGTCCCCTCGAAGATTTCGTGATACCCCTTGTCCAACTCGTCATCGGAAAGGTGGGCATATCTCTGCGTGACCTGGATGTTGGCGTGGCGTGCCAGTTCCTGGGCCAGTTTGAGATTGCCGGAGGCCCGCAGTACCGTAGTGACAAAGTAGTGCCTGAAAGAGTGGGGCGTAATTTGACCTTCAGCCTCGTCACCCAATGCCTGGCGGACGCGCTCGGCGACGATGTTTCGTCCGGTGGTGGTCGTGATGGGTTTGACCTTTTTCCCCGCGCCTTTATCGTGACGGGCGAAGAGGGGCAGGGAGGGGAGGGGGCGGCCGCTGGCGCCATCCAGCGCGGCGCGGGCAGTGAGGTAGTCTTTTAGCGTGCGCATGGCACGCGTGGAGAAACGCACGACGGCCTGTTTGTCGCCTTTGCCGATGATGACGGCGCGGCCTTCGTTCCAGTCAATGTCCCCGCGGCGCAGGTTGCAGGCCTCGTGGACACGCAGGCCGGTATCTGCCAGTGTGATGAGGAAGGCGCGATCCCTTAATGCGCGTAACCGTTCCTTTTGTTCGTAGTATGACACGGAGCGCAGCGGAGTGTCATGGTTGTCAGACAACCGACCGGCGAGTTGAGCAGTGAATTCCAGCACCCGCTCGATGTCATCGCGGGGAAACTGGGGCAGCCTTTGTCCCGACCGGCGGGTGCGTTGTTTAATGAGCTGGCGCAGGCGAGGCAGGTTGACTTCAGATAGTTTTTCGGCAGCCAGGAATTCATAAAAACCGGCGATGGCCTGCACGTACAATCGTTCAGTAGCCGGAGAAAATATTTTCAAATAAGAAGCAAGCCAAGTGATTGCGTCTTCTTTCAATTTGTCAGTGGGGGATGTTTCTGGCTCAATCCAGTATTCCTTCAGCACGTTAAAGAAAGCCGATAGCGCGTTGGCATAAGTGCGAGCAGTGTTGGCGCTGCGGTTCAGTTTGACGGTTTCCAGGTAGTTTTGAGCGGCCTGGGCGATTGTGAACGTTTCCATGCGGGTATTCCTATGCTTATGATAATAATACTTATCGAAAACAATAATAGTATAAAACAAAATCCCGCCAAAGTCAAGCCCCCCACCTCACCGCGTTGTCCGTCAAGTTATGAATAACACCCGTTGCCGAAGGCCTACTCGGTAGACCATTCTCAATTTCCTTAGCCCAGACTATAATAAGCACCATTATCATTTCAATCTTCCCTTAGAGTTATCCTATTCTTTACCCTCGGAGGCGATATGACTGAACCGCGTAAGAAGATCACCCTACCCTATCTCTTCAAAAAGGTCGCCGACGGCGAGCCCATCACCTGGCTGACCTGCTACGACTACCCCACCGCCTATTTGCAGGAGCAGGCCGGCATCGAGATGATCCTGGTCGGCGACAGCCTGGGCATGACCATGCTGGGCTACGAGTCCACGCTGCCTGTCACGATGGCTGACATGATCCGCCACAGCCAGGCTGTGCGGCGCGGCGCACCGACCGCCTTTGTGATTGGCGATATGCCTTATATGAGCTATCAGCCAGGCATCGAAACAGCTATACGCAATGCGGGGAGATTTATGGCCGAGGCCGGATGCGATGCCATCAAACTGGAAGGTGGCGCAGCCATGGCCGACCGCATCCAGGGCATCGTGGACGCGGGCATCCCCGCCATTGGCCACCTCGGGCTGACGCCGCAATCGGTCAGCGCGCTGGGCGGATTTCGCGTGCAGGGCAAGTCGGCAGCCCTCGCCAAGAAAATCGTGGAGGATGCCAAAATGCTCGAAAAAGCCGGAGCCTTTGCCATCCTGCTGGAAATGGTGCCGGATAGACTCTGCAAACTCATCACCGAGCGCGCCGAGGGCTGCATTATCATGTCGCTCGGCTCCGGGCCGCACGCCCACGGGCAACTACTCATCTACCACGATATGTTCGGCCTCTATCCGAGATTCAAACCGAAGATGGCCAAGGTCTACGGCAACGCGGGCGAGGTCATTTTGAATGGCCTGAAAGCCTATCACGACGAGGTCATCGGCAGGCAGTTCCCCCAGCCGGAAAACTGGTTTGGGATGCAGGATCAGGAATTTGATGAATTGAAGAAGATGTTGGATTAGTTTTTAGTTTTGTAGTTGCGTAGTTCTGTAGTCGTGCAGGTCGCAACCGATCGAAGGAACTATCCAAACTACGAAACTATCCAACTACCCAACCCAGAAATTACGGAGGACTCAATGGACGAAAAGTTACGACAATTGTTGAAGATCCCTTATAACAGGCTGGACACCATCAACGCTGTCCTGCTCGATCCGGACGAGCGTGTCGTCAATGATTTCCTGGCGGTGGTTGCCAAGTACGGAACCCCGGACGAGATCAACAAAAAAGCTGCCGAGGCGCGCAAGCTGCCTAACCTGTTGGCCAGGATCAAGGCGACCGCGCCTGAATACGTCAACGATCTGGCCTGGCTGGCCAAGCAGCGCGACAGCGGCGTCTTCATTCCGGTAAATGAATATAGGCGCAAGGTCCTGGGCGATAAAGCTGCCACCACCCACTTCAAGGACGATTTTGCCGTCACGCTGGAAGTCAGCGCCTGCCAGTACTTTCCATGGATCATCGCCGCGGCCAAGCAAGCTATCCAAAGCGGCAGCCTGATGCCGGGGCGCTGGATCCGGGTGCGCAAGATGAAAGAACAGGAGGCGGATGGCGACCTGCCAGCCTTCGCTGCCGCAATGCAAATCATCGGCGCCTCGTATGTTGAAACACTTGACACCAAGGGCACCGATGGTTCCAATCCACACCTCGGCGGCCCGGAAACCATCACGGGCTATTTCGGCGGCATCGGCCAGCCCAACGAGCATGCCCTACAATGGTTGGACGAGTACTTGTATTACTACACCAATTATGGCGTACGGCAGGTGCTGAACTTCAACGCGGGGACGATTTTACTTGGCTTCCTGTTACATCGCCTGGGTGTGGATATCGAGTTCAAGATATCCGTCTTTTTTGGCAGCGACAATCCCTTTCACGCTCTGTGGATCATGATGGCGGCCAAACTCTTCAGCCGCGAGGATGGCACTTCGCCGCTGATCGGCTTCAACTGGTCGAACTCCATTAACAACGAGACGATGGAGATTACCGCCCAATTTCGCAAGGCGCTCGGCTTTGAAGATGTGGTGCGTTTCGAGCATCACATTGTCGAGACTTATAAATCCATCGTCATCCAACCATACAACCGCCGCGCCGAACTGGTCGAGATTGCCGATCATGTTGCCAACATCTCGGCCAAGCACGAGGGCGGCGACCCGGAGATCGACTCGGCGCGCAAGCATCCCTCCGACATTTTGGACTACTTCCGCGAGAAGAAAGAAGTGATTGAATCGGGCGATTGGGATGCCTTGCAATTGAATTTCATGGATAAAGTGGATGCCTGTAACAAGACCGCGTGGGCGTTGACGGAGCGCGGGTTGAGTTTCGTGGCGGCGACGCGTTTGCATAAATAGTGTTCAGTTTTCAGTAATCAGTGTTCAGTGAGTATTTGCGGAACGACGAAGGTTTTTCCGCGCGAGGAGATGTATTCATTGACTGACCAGGTCCGCCGCTCGTCCCGCTCCGTTGGCGCGCAGATTGCCGAAGCATGGGCAAAACGAAGGTATGAAAAGAGCTTTGTTACAAAATTGGTGGACGCGGATGCAGAACAGATGGAAACCCAACACTGGATTGGAATAGCCTTCGATTGCGGCTATCTCAACTATGAACAGGCCGCTGCTCTGAAAGCGAAATGCGAAGAAATTGGCCGGATTCTCGCGAGGATGATTTCAAAAGCCGAAAGCTTCTGCAATC
>JBDRTP010000324.1:0-3599 GCA_043823965.1 Chloroflexota bacterium | reverse complement strand
TTCCGCCAGGATGCGCTCGGCCGCTAGGCGGGCGGAGATCAGCGCCGTCGGTACGCCGGTTCCGGGGTGGGTGCTGGCGCCAACGAAGTACAGGTTGTGATAACGCCCATGCCGGTTGGCGGGACGGAAATAGCCCAATTGGGTCAGGTTGTGGCACAGCCCGTGGGTGAAACCCTTCACCAAATTGTAGCGTCTGCGCCAGGATAGCGGGTTGTAGGTCACCTCGAACAGCAGATGCGATTCCAGATCGGCGATGCCCAGCGCGGCCAACCGGCGAAACACGTGTCCCCGCGCCCGGTCGCGAAGTTCTCTCCAATCCTGCTGACCGTTCTCGTCCAGATGCCCAACCGGGACGATGGCGATCAAGGTATCTTTGCCCTGCGGCGCCATCGAGGCGTCCAGCCGCGCCGGGGCATGCACATACAGGCTGGGATTCTCCGGCAGGGACAGTTTCTCGATTATGCTCTCGAAGTTCGCCCGGTAATCGTCAGCCAGGAAGAGCGTGTGCGCTCCCAGTTCAGCATAGATTTTGTCAACGCCCCAGAAGAAACTGATGACGGAGCAGGAATAGCGTTTGCGGTATAGCCGCTCAGCGATGGCATCCTGCGGCAGCAGGTGGCGGTACACATACGGCAGGTCGGCGTTGGCAACCAGCACGTCGGCTTTCAGCCTGCGGCCGTCCGCAAGCGCCACGCCGTGGACGCGGGTGCCATTCACCTCAATCCTCTCCACCTCTGCATCGAAGACGAATTCCACCCCGGCCTGCCGGGCCAGTTCCACGAGCGCCTGTACCACCTGGTACATGCCGCCGCGCGGATACCATACCCCATGAGCCAGTTCGGTGAAAGGCATCATGGAAAAGGTCGCCGGGGCCTCAAAGGGACTCAGCCCCATGTATACATCCTGGAAGGTGAAAGCCGCCTTCAGGCGCGGCGACTGGAAGTAAGCCGACATGTTGCGGTAGTGTCCAACCAGCGGTTTCAGGCTGGTGAGGAGAGACAGGTTGCGGAAATTGAAGAACTCGGAAGCGGTGCGGAAATTCCGGTTGACCAGCCGCTCCATCGCCAGATGGTAGTGGCGGTCGCCCTCTTCCATGTAGCGCAGATAACCTTGAAAACTGCCCGGCTGGATGGATTCCAACTGCTCGCACATGGATTTCATGTCGGAGGTGAGCGCCAGTTGGCTGCTGTCATCGAAGACCAGGTGGTAGGACGGATCCACCCGTTGCAGTTCCAGCATCTCGTGCATCGAGGCCCCCAGCGCGGCGAATTCAGCCTGGTACACGTGCGGCATGATAAACAAGGTCGGGCCGGCGTCGAAAACATGACCATCACGGGCAAAGCGGTCACAACGCCCGCCAGGCTGTGAGTTCTTTTCGATCACGGTCACGTGCAGACCCTGTCTGGCCAGATGGGCTGCGGCGGCGATCCCGCCGATGCCTGCGCCAATGACGATCGCGGTGGGCTTTTCCATCATCCGCCTTCCGGGGATTTCAGCGGAACAATGCCGGGCGCGCTGGCGGGCTGGCGCGGGTTGAGCGCCAGCCGGAGAACCGACCAAACCATTTTTATCCAAATCATTGGACTCTCGCATTGCAGGTATTCGCTCCGCAGCCGGTAGTCATCCTGTTCGATGACATCCAGCACCGCTTCGAAGCGGGCGATGTAGGCATGACCGCTGATGCGGCAGCGGAGATTCTGGACCTGGGCCAGAGCCTCCCGCCCGGCGGCGAAGCAGGCGCGCGCCAATCGCACCCGGCTCTTGACCCACGCCCGGTACGCCTCGCCGCTCACATCCTGTGGAGCGCTCTGGTGGGTTTCCAGGAATTCACGCTGCACGTTGAAGTAACCCGCCGCGGCATCATCCAGCGTATCCCGCAGCATGTGGGTGATGTGCGCCCCGCTGACGGCGATGTAGCGCGCTTCACCGCGCGGCGAAGGGCTGCCGTGGCCGATGAAGTAATGCAACGCCTCTGTCACGGCCACCGCCAGGCATCGCGTATACCCAGCCAGTTCCTCCTGACCGATCAGCCGGCCCCTGCGGTTGGCATCGAACACCATCACGGCCATCATATTCTGGATATAAGCCCGCAGCCCGCTGTTCTCTTCCGTGTCGCCGCGGATCAGGTCCACCAGCATGCGCTCTTCCGCGCTCGTCTGGCGCGGCCACTCGCCCCGGTAACAACCGTCCATCAGCTCCACCTGGCGCTCGACAAAAGCGATCCTTTGCAACTGATCTATCTTTTCTCGGTCGAGTTGGTCGTCCAACCAGCGGAAATAGGCATAGGCCCGGAATGCGTCGGCAGTGCGATCCCGGTCAACGAACAAGCGGATCGTGAGGTAGGTTTGTCGGCTGGCAGCGCGGGTGATCGCAGCCGCCAGCAAAGGATTGGATTCGGATCCCTTTTTAGAATTTGATGGTTTCATCGAAAAAACATCGCAGAATTCATCTTGGCCGCCTTCTGGCAACAGGCTCCGCGACTGTGGATCCGGCGCGGGCGGCGTAGGTGACCAACTAAAAACTATTGGAGAAGCAGCGGGTGGGTGCTCTTGGCCCAGGCGCGGATGGCGTTCCAATCGCGGCGGTCGTCCTTTGGGAAAATGCCAAATGCGACCATCGCGCGCAACTTCAGGGTATCCCAATTCAACGGCAGTTTCTTGAAGTCCAGCATCCCGGCGAAGAGACCTTCGCTGACCGGCCTGACTTGGGCGCGCACCGGCGCGACCCATTCCGCCACTGCCGAGCGGTACTGCTCCGTGTTCGACATCGCCAGCGTGATACAGACCGTGAACATGGCAAAAAAGGGCTTGCGCGCCAGCTCCGCCCAGTGGGTTTGGATGAACTGCGCCGCCTCGGGCAGCCATTTCGCCGCTCGAATGGCGCTGCCCACCACCACCGCCCGATAAGGGGACAGGTCTTTCACCTCGTTCATCGGGATCACGTCCATCTGAACGCCTCTTTCGGTCAGGGTTTTGCCGATGGTTTCGGCCACGCTCGCGGTGGAACCGGCGCGGCTGGCATAGGTAAAGAGGATTTTATTCGACACGGTTTTTTCTCCTTTAATTCTATCTGATGATCAATCTTCGAACCCGCAGCCGTCTTCAATCAACTCCTTCAATCGTTGGTAGTGGTTCCCAGTAAGTGATGTGGGACGGGATGTTATCCCGCATGCCCTGGATTTGGCGGGATAACATCCCGCTCCACGAGTGCATCACTTACTTTTACCCACTACCCAATCGTTTAGCGAAACGCTTCGCATGGATGTAAGATGAGCCGCCCTGCGGCGGCGTGATTGCTGAGGATATGCTTTTTTACTGCCCTGTGTAGTGACAAATTTCCATCGAATGGGGATAAATGTCAGACAATTATGGCGGTCTGGTCTTTCAGACTTCCGAAGTCTCAAAGACTTCGGAAGTCTTGCTTTAGGTTACAATCACCCCCATGAGCGCACAAGAATACCTCCCCCAAACCGCCATGAGCATCCACGCCCACCCGGATGACCAGGAATTCACCATTGCCGGCACGCTGGCCAAATGGGCGCAAGCCGGATGCAGGATCGTTTCGGTGGTCATCACCAACGGCGACGCCGGGTCGAACGA
>JBDRTP010000323.1:0-5013 GCA_043823965.1 Chloroflexota bacterium | reverse complement strand
GGCGCAGGAACGGGTAGGCAAGCCCGGCGTAGTTCGATCCGCCGCCCACGCAGCCGATGACTACGTCCGGGTACTCCCCGGCCATATCCATCTGCTTGAGGGCTTCCTCGCCGACGACCGTCTGGTGCAACAGCACGTGGTTCAGCACCGAGCCGAGGCTGTACTTCTTCACCCCTTCTGATGTAGCAGCGACTTCTACTGCCTCAGAGATAGCAATACCCAACGAGCCGGGACAATTCGGGTCCTGGGCCAGCACCGAACGGCCATACTGGGTCCTATCCGTAGGACTGGCGAAGACCTGCGCCCCATAAGTCTCCATCATGATGCGGCGATAGGGCTTCTGGTTATACGAAACGCGCACCATGTACACTTCCAGGTCGAGGCCAAAGAAATTGCAGGCCAGCGCCAACGCTGAGCCCCACTGCCCCGCGCCGGTTTCGGTGGTCAGGGACTTGGTCCCGGCGGCCTTGTTGTAAAAGGCCTGGGCAATGGCCGTGTTCGGTTTGTGACTGCCTGCCGGTGAGACACTCTCATTCTTATAATAGATATGAGCGGGCGTGCCCAACGCCTGTTCCAGGCGGCGCGCACGGTGCAGCGGTGTGGGGCGGTAGAGTTTGTAGATCTCGCGCACCGGTTCGGGGATTTCGATGTAGCGCTCACTGCTGACTTCTTGCAATATCAATTCCATCGGGAAAAGCACGGCGAGAAAATCCGGTGTCACCGGCTCGAGGGTGACTGGATGCAGCACTGGCGTGGGTGGAACAGGACTGTCGGCCATTATGTTGTACCAGGACTTCGGCAGGTCAGTTTCATTCAGAATAAAACGGGTTTGGGTGTTTGTAGACATGGCTTACTCCTTCGGGTTTGAAATTGGGTGATTGGGTGATTGAGTGATTTGTGTTGCGTTCCGGCCCTCACCCCCGGCCCCTCTCCCGTTCGGGAAAGCGCCGAACAGGAGAGGGGAGACACACTGGGGAGGGAGTAGAATGCGACAATGGCTTATCTGGATGCAGACAGGTCGCATAATCCCATTTTCATTATGACCTCCTCCAATGTGGCTTCGGCAATCGGGCGGGCGCGCTCGATGCCGGAGCGCAAGATGTCACGCAGTTCGTCTGGGCGGGCGATGAGGTCGGCCCGGCGCTGGCGCAGCGCGGCTAGGTGCTCGTTGAGCACCGCCGCCAATCGGCGTTTGACCTCCACGTCGCCGACCTTACCGGCGCGGTAGCGGGCCTTAAGCTCATCCACCTCGGCCCGGTCGGGGTGGAAAACGTCGAGATAGGCAAACACCGGGTTGCCTTCGACGTGCCCCGGGTCAGTAGGGTGGATGCGGGTCGGGTCGGTGTACATGCCCATGATCTTGCGTGCCGTCTCCTCGGACGTGTCCTTCAGGGAGATGGCATTGCCGTAGGAGGTGTGCATGGTACGCTTGTCCAGGCCCGGCAGGCGCGGCGTGGACGAGAGCAGCGTTTCGGGCTCGGGGAAGGTCTCGCCGTACTGCTGGTTGAATCGGCGGGCGATCTCGCGGCTCAACTCGAGGTGCGGCAACTGGTCCTCGCCCACCGGCACGGTATCGGCCTTGTAGACCAGGATGTCGACGGTCTGCAGGACCGGGTAGGTCAACAGGCCGAGGGAGGGCTGCAGGCCGAGCTCGCGCGCCTGCTCCTTGTAGGTCGGGACACGCTCCAGCCGCGCCACGGTGACCAGCATCCCCAGCAGCAGCGCCAGTTGCGCGTGGGCCGGGACCGCCGACTGCAGCACCAGGGTCGAGCGGGCTGGGTCGATGCCCACGGCCAGCCAGTCGGCCAGCACGTCCAGGGTATTCACGCGGATGCGCTCCGGGTGGGTGTAGTCGGTGGTCAGGACGTGCAGGTCGGCGATCAGGAAGAAGCACTCGTAGGAATCCTGCAACCCCGCCCACGTCTCCAGCGTCCCGACCAGGTGGCCGAGGTGACGCGGCCCGGTCGGGCGATGTCCGGTGAGAATTCTTGGTTTGGTCATAGTTACCTCCTTTTGAGGTTTTCACCACCGCGACCGCAGAGGTCGCAGAGATTCTTGTTTTTATCCTCGCTCTCCGCGGACTCTGCGGTGAGCAAACAAAAAAGCGTTCATCCCAACAGGGACGAACGCTTTTGCGCCCGTGGTGCCACCCGGCTTAGGCTGCTTGCTTAACCAAAAATCCCCGTGTGATGCAACGGGGATAAAAGCCAGCCTCACTCGATTTCGTTAGCTAGTTTTTTAGTTTCGGGGTTGGGTAGTTTCTGACTACACAACCATTCAACTAAGTCACCAAGTAACTAAGCCCTGATAACGGTGGCGCTCCGGCGCAGATTACTCGGGCTGCGACTATGCTCAACCCTTTGGTCTGGCAACTCCGAGGTCCATTCGGCGCTGTCGTCTCGGGCAGGATTTTCACCAACCGCCTGCTCTCTGATCCGTCGTACGGCGCGTATTCGTCCTCTTCAACGTCTTTTGAATATTAAGGCTAATTATATGCAAGAAGTTGCGGTTGTCAATGGTATATGATTCGAGTCTTTGGGAATTCCCGTTTCCCCCCTCCCTTGTTGTATAATAGACCTGATGATCGAGCTGAACATTCCCGGACGCGGCAATCTGCAACTGGCGCACCTGGTCAGCGACGTGAACGGCACGCTGGCCGTGGACGGAGAATTGCTGGAAAAGCCCCTACGGATAGTCGCGAGTTTACGCAAATGACCCTGAGTGAAGAAAATCCCCTGCCGGAAGAACCCATCCGCCTGCCGCCTGCACGTCGCAGAAGGGCGCGCCGTTCATTGGTCCCACCCAGCGCCGACGAACGCGCCGGCCTGCTGGCTGACCTGGCCAGGCGCGCCTTTCCTTCATTCGAATTCTTCCTCTTCTCCCTGCTGTGTGGCGCTATCCTGGGCGCGGGATATATCCTGGATTCACCAAGCCTGCTCCTGCTCGGTATCCTGATCGCGCCGCTGATGACCCCCTGGGTCGGCCTGGCGCTGGCGACCGTCACCGGCTCGGCGGGCTTCTTCCTGCAAACCCTGGGTGGGTTGCTCATCGGCGGACTATTGGTCTTTGGCAGCAGCCTCCTGGCCGGACTGGCGGCGCGCATCTGGATGCCATTGCATTTCGCACAAGTGGAAATTTATTCCCATCTGTGGTGGCCGAACCTGGTCGTCCTGGCGCTGGGCGCGGTGCTGCTGGTCGTTTCTTTCGTCCGCTCGGAGGATAAGCCCTTCCTGCCCAGCGTCATGCTGAGCTACGAACTGTTCCTGCCGTTGAGCGCCTCCGGCTTCGGGCTTGGCAGCGGTTTGGCGAATGCCTGGCCGAACGGCTTGCTGGTCTTTCTCGTCCACCTGGCGTTGGCGATTTTCCTGGGCGTGATCGTCCTCGCCATTCTGCGCTTTCACCCAGCCACGTTTGCCGGTTACATCCTGGAAATCCTCATTCTCTTGCTGAGCCTGACCGTCGTCCTTAGCCTGGCCGGCATGGGGACATCCATCCCGGCACAATCTCCTGCGCCCACTCGAACCCCGGCTTCCGCGCCCACCCTGGCTCAAGCTGCGACGGCCACGCCGTCACGAACCCCGACCATCACCCTCACCACATTCGTTGTCACCCCTTCGCCTACCGGCCCGACCGTAACGCCGACGTTGGAGATCCCCGCCACCTTCACACCCACGCCGACCATCACGCCCCAGCCGACGCCGGTCTATGCACGCATCTACTCCGAGCAGGGCGGCGGGGCGAACATCAGGCAAGCGCCCGGTTTAAGCAACCCTTTGCTCATCACCCTTTCCAATGATACACTGGTGATAATCCTCCCGGAGGTCGAAAAAGTGGACGGCTCGATCTGGGTGCATATTTTCGTCCCCGAGCTGAACAAATCCGGCTGGGTGCTGCAATTCCTGCTGGTCACCGCCACACCGCTGCCCAACTGGTAAAAAATCCCTCTCTTTGGAGTCCACGTATGCCCATTCATTTTGGCACCGACGGCTGGCGAGCTGTCATCTCTGATACCTTTACATTCAACAACCTGCGCCTTCTGACCCAGGCGATCGCGGATGCAGTCGCCTCCGAGTATTGGGACAAGGCCGGGGACGGCCAAAGCCAGCCTGACCCGCGCAAGATGGTCGTCGGCTTCGATACGCGTTTCCTCTCGGATCGCTACGCCGGGGAAGTGGCGCGCGTCCTGGCCGCCAATGGTTATACCGTTTACCTGGCGCAATCCGACGCACCGACACCCGCCATTTCCTATGCCGTGCAGCATCTCAACGCCATCGCGGGCGTGATGATCACCGCCTCGCACAACGCCCCGCGCTACAACGGTGTGAAACTCAAGTCGGCCTACGGGGGATCGGCATTGCCCGAACAGTGCCGCCGGGTGGAGGTTTACATCAACGATAACGAGGAACGAGGCCGAGGTCCGAACCTGATGGATTTCGACCAGGCGCGTGAAGCCGGCCTGATCCAGCGTTTCAACCCGCTGACGGCTTACTTCGACCACGTCCGTAAGTTGATCAGCTGTGACATTATTGCCGAGAATCCCCAACGCTTCGTGGTGGACTCGATGTACGGCTCCGGGCGCGGCGTGATCAAGACCTTTTTGCAGGGCACCGGCTGCGAGATCAGCGAGATCCGCGCCGAGATGAACCCCGGCTTCGGGGGCGCGCATCCCGAACCAATCGCCCGTTATCTTGGCCCACTGGCAGGCGCGGTCAGCACCGGCATGGGTGACTTTGGCCTGGCCACGGATGGAGATGCCGACCGCATCGGCGCGATGGATGGGCGCGGGGCGTTCATTGATCCGCACAAGATCATGGCCCTCTCCCTGCGCTACCTGGTCGAAAAGCGCGGCTGGAGCGGCGCGGTGGTGCGCACCGTCTCCACCACGCGCATGATTGACCGCCTGTGCAAACGTTACGGCCTGAAACTCTACGAGACACCGGTCGGTTTCACCCACATCGCCGATCACATGCTGAAAGAGGATGTGCTCATCGGCGGCGAGGAATCCGGCGGCAT
>JBDRTP010000322.1:0-22976 GCA_043823965.1 Chloroflexota bacterium | reverse complement strand
TAAGCAGGCTAATGAAGACGCTGACCAGCGGGTCAATCCAATTCAGGCTGGTAAAGCGAATGAGGATCCCGGCCACGACCGCCGCGACGGTCGAGAGCACATCGCCCATCAGGTGCAGGTAGGCGGACTTGAGATTCAGGTCGTGCTCCGCACCGCGCCGGACGAGCAGGGCTGTCACCAGATTGACAACCACCGCTGCCAGGCCGACGCCAATCAGAATATCCGCCTGCACTTCGGGCGGCGTGACGAAGCGCTTATAGGCCTCATGGAAAATGCCCAGGGCGATGAGCGCCAGCGTGGTCGAGTTGACCAGCGCCACGAGGATGCCGGCGCGGTGGTAGCCGTAGGTGCGGCCGGAATGCGCCGGTCGCAGCGCAAGGCGAATGGCGTGCCATGCAAGCGCCAGCGCCAGTACGTCGGTGAAGTTGTGCGCCGCGTCGGTGAGGAGGGCCAGGGAATTGGCGAAGAAACCCGCCACGATTTCCACAACGACAAAGGCCAGCGTGATGCCCAGCGAAAGCGCCAGGCGGCGGGGGTGGAACGTGTCAGGTCGGTGATGGGAGTGTGTTCGTGCGCCAGCACATTGCGCTGACCAATTATCTGCCGCCAGGGGATTTCCGGGTGCTTCTTCTGAAATGCTTCTGAAACGTGATTGGCGGCTTCGCCTATGACCATCAATTGCCGTTCCACTGCATAGCGAATCATCCGGTTCTGGATAAACCCGGCATACTTAATTCCTTTGACGAAGGCCGCGATTTCCCTGGCTGCCTCACGCATATCCCACAGGTAAGCCAGATTATGTTCCTCAGGACGCATAAATCACCTGCGCCACAAAATGGCTGTAGGCTTCCAACGATTTTAGCAGGTTGTCCTTCATGACTAATAAGACGGCTGGACCCGCAAAGCATCCGTGAATTCGCGCCTTTTGAGTTGTTCGGTATAAGCCTTCTTCCGGCGTAGCCAGGTTTCATAAACACCTTTCCAGCGGCTGAAATCGGCGCGCGTCTCGTCGAACGCATCATAACGGGACAGTTTGCCGGCCATGAGCGCCTGATAGAAATCGTCGCTCAAGACGCCATATTTTTCTTCGTAAAGGGTCAAACGGCGTTCGAGCAACTTCATTTCGATTACCAATTCGTGGGTTTCCATTTTGGCCTCCGAATAGCGGCTGGCATTATTGTACTACGTTTGCCAACCGTTAGAACAAATCCTTATTCTCCCTCACCCACTCGAACAGTCTCTTTACCCCTTCATCCACGCCAATCTTCGGCTTCCAGCCCAGTTCTCGCTCCGCCTTGCGGATGTCGGAAATGTACACGCGCTGGTCGCCGGGACGCCAGTCGCCGCGGGCGACTGGGATGGGTTTGCCGAGCAGTCTTTCCAGCAGCGGGCCAAATTCCGTCCAAATCGAAATGACATTCTGCGGCCCGCCTCCGATATTGAAAACCTGGCCTTTGGCCGTCTCGATCTTCGCGATGGCGGCGTCGTAGGCATCCAGCAAGTCGTCAATATGGAGCACGTCGCGCACCTGCTTGCCGTCGCCGTAAACCGTGATCTGCCGTCCCGTCACGGCAGCGATGGTCATCCAGGCCAGCCAGCCCTGATCTTCCACGCCCATTTGTCTTTCACCGTAGATGCATGACTGACGGAAAACAACGGACGATAGACCATAGATTCTGTGGTAGTCGCGCACGTACTGGTCGCCGGCGCCCTTGCTACACCCGTAGGGCGAGTGGAAATCCAGCCGCTGGGTCTCAGGGCAGCCGAAGGGCAGGTTCTCATATTCCCAGCGCGTCCCCCGCTCGACCACCTGCACGTCCTCCATCCCGCCATACACCTTGTTCGTCGAAGCATAAATCACAATGGGCTTACGCTCCGAGAGCCGCGCCGCCTCCAGCACGTTGAACGTGCCGAGGGCGTTGGCCTCGAAATCCTCTCTTGGATGTGTGACGGATGTCGTCACTGCGACCTGTCCCGCCAAATGGAGGATGACATCCGCCTCGCGGCTGGCCGCCGTCAAAAGTGCCGCGTCGCGCACGTCCCCGACGATGAGCCTGAACGCCGTTTCCCCGAAGGTTTCCTTCAGCCAGGCGACGTTGCGCGGCGCGCCGGCGCGGCTGAGGTTATCGTAGACGGTCACCTTCTCGCCCCGCGCCAGCAGGCGATGAACGTAGTTCGACCCAATAAAGCCGGCTCCACCGGTGATGAAATAATTCTTCGGCATCGTTCTCCCAATCACTGAAAACTGAAAACTGATCACTGATCACTGATCACTGATCACTGATTACTGGCTCTTCCTGCCTCTTCCGCAACTGGTGGTAAATGCCCATCAGGGTCTCGCCCTCGGTTGAAAGGGCGTAAGCCCCCAAGACACCCGTGACCAGATAGTTGAACAGATGTGCAATCAAAGCGACTGCCAGAGCGGTGGACTGATCGCCGCTCACCAGCGTGAGCGCGCCGCCCAGCGCGCCTTCGTACGTCCCAACCGCACCGGGCAGGGACGGGATGGCGCCGCCGAAGGCCGCCGCGCCCAGTCCAAAAAGCGCCCAAACCAGTTTGGGGGTCGGGAAGAAAGCGGCCAGCGTCAAGTAAAACTGGCCGATGGCAATCGCCCAGTTCAGGGTCATCCAGAACAGGAAGCACACGAAGAGCCAGCCATCGGTAAGAACCGCCAAGCCGGAGAAGAAAGAGGCCAGGAAATTCCCGCCCAAGCGCCGCAAGATCGGCCAGCGCGTGCTGAGCCGCTCGAACTGGCTCACCGTCCACTCGCGGTAACGGGCGAGGAGATAAAGGATGACCAGCCCCAGAATGACCAACCCGCCGACAACAAAGGCGACTTTCTCCGCCCCCGCCGCGCCGACCACGAACGGCACTGCACTGAGTAAAATGGCCGCCGAAAACGCCAGGTCAAGCACGCGTTCGATGACGATGGTCGGCAGGATTTCCATGAAGTCCAGATTGGCCTTGCGTCCCAGCAGGAACGCCCGTCCGACTTCCCCCAGGCGGAAAGGGAAAAAGTTATTCAGCAGATAACCTTCGCAGAGCGTGAAAAAGACCTGTTTGTATGAGGCCTTGTTCTGCAATAGCGTACGCCAGACAACACCGCGCACCGCCAGCCAGACGAGCGAGATCACGACGACAGCCAGCAATAAGCGATAGTCCGCCGAGCGAATCGCCTCCGCCAGACGGTGCAGGTCAACGAAGTATAAAATGGCGGCAATGGCAGCCAGGCTGATGACGACGCCCGGCAGCCAGCCGCGGGCGTCTTTCCAAAGATTACGGCTCATACGCGTTATTCTCACCGTGGAGAACCCTTCGACAAGCTCAGGGCAGGCGCGGAGAGCGCAGAGTTTTTAATTTTGTTCTTCTCCGCGTACTCCGCGCTCTCTGCGGTGAATTATTCCTCCTCCAACCGCAGCACAGCCATAAACGCTTCCTGCGGGATTTCGACATTGCCAATCATCTTCAGGCGTTTCTTGCCCTTCTTCTGCTTTTCGAGCAGTTTCTTCTTACGGGTGATGTCGCCGCCGTAACACTTGGCGAGCACGTCCTTGCGCGTGGCCTTGACGTTGGCGCGGCTGATGACGCGTCCGCCGCCGACCGCCTGGATGGCAACATCGAACAACTGGCGCGGGATCAGTTCTTTGAGTTTGGTGATGAAGCGCTGGCCTTTATAATAGACATCCTTTTTGTGGACGATGGCTGCCAGCGCGTCCACCGGCTCGCCATTGACCAGGATTTCGAGTTTCTCCAACTCGTCGGCGCGGTACTCGGCGAACTGGTAATCCAGCGAGGCGTAGCCGCGCGTGCGGGATTTCAATTCATCGAAGAAGCTCACAATGATTTCGGAAAGTGGAATTTCATAATTGAGCTGCACGCGGTGCGGTGCGGGATATTCCTGGCTTTTGAACGCGCCGCGCCGTTTCGTGACCAAATCCATAATCGGGCCGTAGTAATCGGTCGGGGTGATGATTTCGATGTTCATCCACGGCTCGCGGACTTCTTCGATATCCGCCTCGTCGGGTAGTTCAGCAGGCGAGTCAATGAGAATAGTCGTGCCATCCCGCAGCAGGACTTCGTATTCGACCGTCGGCGCGGTGAAGACCATATCCAGGTCGTACTCACGCTCGAGGCGTTCCTGGATGATTTCCATGTGGAACAGGCCGAGGAAACCGGCGCGGAAGCCGAAGCCGAGCGCCTGCGAGGTTTCCGGCTCGAAGACCAGCGAGGCATCGTTGAGTTGCAGTTTATCCAGCGCGTCGCGCAGGTCGGAATAATCGTCAGCTTCGGCGGGGTAGATACCGGCGAAGACCATCGGCTTGGGATGCAGGTAGCCTGGCAGCGGCGCGGCGGCAGGATTGGCGGCACGCGTGATGGTATCGCCGACGCGGCAATCGTGGACACTCTTGAATCCGGTGGCTATGTAGCCGACCTCGCCCGCGGTCAGCCCCGCGACCGGCTTGAGGTTGGGTACGAAGATACCGATTTCGACCGGTTTCACGTCCAGGGATGTGGACATCATGCGGATGGTGTCGGCGGCGGCAAGCGCGCCTTCCACGACGCGCACGTAGGCAATCACGCCTTTGTATGAGTCGTAATGCGAGTCAAAGATAAGCGCACGCAGCGGGGCGGACGCGTCGCCTCTGGGCGGCGGCACTGCGCGGACGATGGCCTCCAGCACGGCCTCGACGTTTTTCCCCTCTTTAGCCGAGATGCGGATGATGCTCTCCGGCGGCACACCCAGCAAGCTGCCCACGTCCTCGGCCACTTCATCGGGACGGGCGGTAAGCAGGTCAATCTTGTTGATGACGGGAATGATTTCGAGGTCAGCGTTGATGGCCGAATACAGGTTGGCGAGCGTCTGGGCTTCGATGCCCTGGGTGGCATCCACAACCAGCAGCGCGCCCTCGCAGGCGTTCAGGGCGCGGGATACTTCGTAACCGAAATCCACGTGGCCGGGGGTGTCAATCAGGTTGAGCTCGTAGGTGTTGCCATCCTGTGCGGTGTAAGCCATGCGCACGGCGGAGGCTTTGATGGTGACGCCCTTCTCGCGCTCCAGATCCATCGAATCGAGGATTTGCTCGGTGGTGTCGCGCTCGGAGACCGTGCCGGTGAGATGTAGCAGCCGGTCGGCCAGGGTGGACTTGCCGTGGTCAATGTGGGCAATGATGCAGAAGTTGCGGATGTGGGAGGTCATATTATGCATATGCAGGCTCGTAATGCAATACAAGCAACTGCACTGCCTTGAGCGCAAGCGATGCAAACGTGCGCCCCTCGTTGTCGCTGAATTCAATTTCGTATACTCCAGGAGCGAGGTTTTCAACAACTGTTCCAACCTGCCCGCGCCAGAGATCGCGTTCAGGTATATCTTCCGTCAGGGCAACAACATCAAGGAATTTAATTTGATTATCTTTCATGGCTGCCTCACAAAACATAACAAATGGTCAAGCGTGGGAAATTTTCACCGCTACGGATAATCCAACTGCTGCGAATGCTCGCACGTTTATCAAAATGATCCATCGGAAAATCCAGCATATATCGTTGACCGTACTCATCGCTCTCGGCGAGTTTTGCCTCATAGGTGCGAGCCGCAGATAGGAGCGCCTCACGCAAAATTTCAGCATCATCCGCAGCGATGCCCAGTGCCGTTGCAAAAACGCGCGCTTTGTGCCTGCCGCGCGGATGAGATATGCTCAAACAGTAATCCTGCAGTTTCTCAATCTCCACAACGGCACTATCAGCATTTGGCAGGCGCATATTCTAAGATTATATCATTCACTGCATTTTTTCTATTCGTGTACCTTCGTGGATAGAGCATTTTCAATCATTGCAGGTAATTCCCCCGTTGTTTTGCCAGAGGGCACCATCCACGCCAAGAACTCGACGTTCCCCTTCGGTCCCAGCGTGCCCGCTTTCATCTTGCAAGGATATCGAGAAACTCCGCCGGCTTGATGATCGCTATTCCCTGAAACGGCCTCAAACTCAACAGGTCGCCGTCACCGCTGACGATGGTATCTGCCCTGCCGTCAATCGCGATTTCCAGGAATTTGTCATCTTGTCTCGCCCCGTATCACCAGTATATTTAACCACTTTTTGCTTGATACTTGCGTTTTTCTTCGCGCACCTCACGGATGGCCGCTTCAACATCCGCCTGCACTTCCTCTTCGGAACGCCCGGCATTAACCAGGCGCATCTTCTCCATCAGGCGATCGAAACGTTCCAAAACATCATCTTCGCTCATAGATTGGATGCGGACATAATCTTCGTAAGGGATTAAGGCTGCTTCGGGGCGGCTGCCGCGTGTCAGGATATAGGACGTGCGCTCCTTCACAACCTGGTCAAACACGCTGCGGAATCGCCGCTGCAGTTCTGTCACACCTATAATTTGGTTCATCTCTTTCTCCTTGTTTCACTATATATTTTACTACATATCGAAAAACACATCAACAAGGATTTTTGCGTCTACACTACTCTCACTCATTCCCAGCCACGCCAAAAACTCGACATTCCCCTTCGGCTCCAAGGAAAGCAATCAGGGCAATTCCATCAAGCCCTGAATCTCATCCAGTACAGCTACCAAATCCGGGGCAGAAGAGGACAAAACATTCTCTTCGCTGCTATCGTGCTTGTGATGGGGATAAGTTGGGAGTTTCTTTTTCTCGAGCAAGCGGGCTAACATGCGCTGTTCACCGACCCACTCGGCAAACTCTAGATTCTCTGCCAGTTCATCGTTTTCATACTTACGAATAAACTCGGCTGTGGACAGGCGATATTTAGTTTCGAACAGGCTCAAGCGCTTCTCGGTACGGCGAATCCCCGCTTCCAACAAGCGCAGTTCGTTCTCGAGCGCGGCCTGAACCAAAGGCTTGAGTGGTCTTTTATGGGTAGAAACGAGAGTCAGTTCTGACATTTTGCATCCTTTCGCTGTTCACATTATACAATCTTTTCAATGAGACTCTCCACAATCCCACCCTTTTCCCCTCTCTTCAGCCACGCCAAGAACTCGACGTTCCCCTTCGGCCCCGTCAGCGGTGACTTAATCAGCCCGCGCACGCCGAGGCCTTCGTTCTGGGCGAAGGCCAGCACGTCCGTCAGCACCTGGCGGTGGATTTCTGGATTACGAATAACCCCATCTCCCTTCGAGACATCCGCGCGGCCGGCTTCGAACTGGGGCTTGATGAGGGCGATGATTTCACCCTCACCCCCAGCCCCTCTCCCAAAAGGAGAGGGGAGCAACAGGCCTTTGATAACGGGCAGCAAGATTTTCAGCGAAATGAAAGAAGCATCAATGGTTACTAATTCCACCGCCTCCGGCAGTTTCTCCACATAACGGGCGTTGGTCTCTTCCATCACTACCACACGCGGGTTGTTGCGCAATTTCCAGTGCAGGATTCCTTTTCCAACGTCAATGGCATACACCTTCGCCGCGCCGCGCTGGAGCAGGCAATCTGTGAAGCCGCCGGTCGAGGCGCCAACGTCTACACAGACGCGGCCGGTCACCTCAATGCCAAAAGCCTCCAGCGCGGCGTCCAGCTTCTCGCCGCCGCGCGAGACGAAACGCTGACCGCTGTCCACCGTCACATTCGCGTCATTCGAGACATTCGATGCTGCTCGATTCGCCACCTGCCCATCCACGCGCACCTGTCCGGCCATGATCAAGGCCTGGGCTTTGGCGCGCGATTCGGCCAGTCCGCGTTCCACCAGCAAAACATCCAAACGAATCTTCGTCATACCCCAATTCTATTACGTTTTACGCTTTACGTTTTGCTCACACAGGGTAAAATAAACCCATGCTCAAAGCCCTCCTCCAAACCATGCGCCCGCGCCAGTGGACGAAGAACGTTTTCATCTTCGGCGCGCTCGTTTTCGACCAGCAGTTATTTCGTCCCGGCGCGGCGCTGCAGACAGCCGCCGGTTTTGCCCTCTTTTGCCTGATTTCCAGCGCGGTCTATATTTTCAATGATATAGCCGACCTGGAAGCCGACCGCCAGCATCCGCAGAAAAAACAGCGCCCCTTGCCATCCGGGAAATTGCCCAAGGGCGCGGCCTGGGCTGCCGGCGGTCTCCTTCTGCTCATCACGCTCCCAATTTCCTATCTGCTCGCGCCAGCCTTCGCCGCCGTCCTCCTGGCATACTTCCTGATGATGCTGGCCTATTCCAAATGGCTCAAGCACATCCCCATCCTGGACGTGCTGGTCATTGCCGCGGGGTTTGTCCTGCGCGTCCACGCCGGTGTGACGCTCATCACTGTCGAACGCTTCTCGCCGTGGATGTACGTTGTCATGACCCTGCTGGCGCTTTACCTCGGTTTCGGCAAACGCCGCGCCGAACTGGCCCTGCTGGCTGGCAACGCCAATAGTCACCGCCGCGTCCTCGAAGGCTACACCATCCCGCTGCTCGACCAATTCATCACCATCGTCTCCGGCACGACCATTGTGGCTTATTCGCTATACACTTTCTTCCGCCCCGAAGCGCCCGGCAACCACACCCTGATGCTGACCATCCCGTTCGTGGTCTATGCCATCTTCCGCTACCTTTACCTCATCCAGGTCAAACACGCGGGCGGCGCGCCGGAAGACATTCTGCTCTCCGACCGCCCGATGCAAATCGCGATCCTGTTGTGGGGACTGACCGTGCTGGCCGTGTTCTATGCCGCCTAACCCGCAACCCCTAACTCGTTGCTCCGCGCCCGGCAAAATCATCCTCTTTGGCGAACATGCCGTCGTGTACGGATTTCCGGCGCTGGCTGCGCCGGTGACTCAGGTGCAGGCGACGGCGACAGTCATGGCAGATGCTCGTCCCGGCACCTGGATTGACGCCCCGGAGGTTGGCCTCTCCTCCGAACTCTCCCGCCTCTCCCCGGACCATCCGCTGGTTACCGTTATTCAAAGCGTTTTCTCCGCCCTCGGCATTGACCGCCCACCTGCCTGTACGGTACATATCGAGTCCACGATACCGGTGGCTTCAGGGCTTGGCTCCGGAGCGGCAGTATCGGTGGCAGTCATCCGCGCCCTGTCCTCTTTCATCGAACGGCCTTTGTCCGATGAGCAGGTCAATAGTTTGGCCTTCGAAGTAGAGAGGCTGTATCACGGCACACCCTCCGGGATTGACAACACCGTCATCACCTACGCGCGGCCGGTCTTCTTTGTCAAAGGCCAGCCCATCGAACCATTGCGCGTCGGCTGGCCGTTCACCATCGTCATCGGGGATAGCGGCATCCCCAGCCCGACGAAAGAAACGGTCGGCGACGTGCGCCGGAAGTGGGAGGCCGATCCGCAGCCTGTAGAGAAGATCTTCGACCAGATCGGCGTGGTCGTCCACGAGGCGCGTCAGGCAATTGAGATTGGGAATATCCCCGCCTTGGGGCCGCTGATGGACGAGAATCACGCCCTGCTGCGCGAGATGGGCGTCTCCAGCGCGGCGCTGGATCGTTTAACGGAGGCCGCCCGAAAGTCCGGCGCGCTGGGCGCAAAACTCTCGGGCGGGGGACGCGGGGGGAATATGATCGCAGTGGTTTCCAAAGAAGACGCCCCCGCGGTGGCTGATGCGCTGATGTCTGCCGGAGCGCGGCGGACAATCATCACCCACGTGACGTGAGCGGAATCCGATCGCCGGTCACGGCAGCGTCAACACTCCCACCCAACATCGCCCCGTAAGCCACCGCATCGAGCCAGCCGCTCAACCACAGACGGACGCCGGGGGAAATGAGCCGCACCAGAGCCAGGATGAAATCGCGATGGTGGTGGAAGCGCGCCAGTTCGTCCGCGTCGTCCGGCGCAATCACGGTCTCCATCGCCTGGCAGACGAGCGCGACGTTTCGCTCCGGTTCGCTCAGCCAATCCAGCGCGACGTTCTGATAGGGCCACGCCTCGATCTGCGCCAGCAGTGCCTGGATGTCCACGCCCTGACGATGCAGACCGACGACGAGCGACAGCGCCTCGTTCTTGGTTGTCCGTCGGTACGGCGCGCCTTTGCTTGTAGCAGGTAAAGGAATGTCGCAATGCTCTGCGAACGTTCGCGCAGCGCGATGCAGTTCGGGGTCGAGCCAGTGATAACCGTGATCCACACTCTCTTCAGCGGACTCGATATCCCCGCGTATCTCCTGGCAGATGGGGCAGTCATCGCCGAACGCATCGGCGGTGTGCTCTTTCGGCAAGACATTTGCCTTGCCCAGTTGCTCGCGCCAGATGATTTCGCGCGGCGCCGAGCCGTAGAGTTCCTTCTGCGGTGTGAAGAACCAGGTGCGGATGAAATCGTCCACGCGAGTGCGCGCGGCATCTGTATTTTTGTCGGGGGAAAACGGGGCGAGTTGCTCGGCGGCATAATCGTGCAGCGCCAGCACCAGATCGCCGTAGAGGGCGGCTTCTTGAACAGACATTGGAGTTCCTCCTTATCTACTAGTATTACAGCGCAAGGTTGCTGTTTCGCGTGTCATTCTCCCGAAGGACATCGGGACGATGTGAGCGCCCCGACGCTCTTACGGGGTGCGAAGAATCTCGCGTTTGCGGCGTGGAGACCCTTCGGGCGCACAGAACGCGCCCTCAGGGTGACCAGGAGCGTCTTTTTCTCGAACATTGCGCTGTAATACTAGACCCGAAGGGTTTTTGGGAACCCTTCAGGGCTGTCAATCCCACCACATCGTCACGAGGCGCAGGTTATCGTCACAGCCGCCGAGGAAACTGTTCGTGTTCTCCGCGTTGTAAACCTGCACGCTGTCGGCTGCCCATGCCTCGGCGAAGGCAGCCAAGCGCTGCGCGGCAGATTCGTCCACGGCCAGGAGGTAGAGTGTATCCACGCTGTGTTGGTCGCAACTCGAAACTGCTGCCTGTAATGTTTGTTCGTAATCCCCTTCCCCTCATTCACAATCAATCTCAGTGCCTCGATCTGCCGCTCGTTCAAGCCAAGCGCGCGCAAGTCGGTCACACCTGCCTCGGGAATCAGATCGAGGATGCGCTCTGCCGGTCCCTGAAAAGTGACCTTGAATGTCTGTCCCACTTCCTGAAAGATCGGCTCTGGTAAACCGTGTGCCCGCATCCAGCGGCGCATTCGCAGGATGCCAGTATTCCAGCGCTCGATGTAGCGAATATCGAACAGCAGTTCGGCGATGACGCGGTTGCGCAAAGCATATTCCTCGCCCAGCGTGTCGAGCGTCAGGGGTGCCGGCAACCGACCGGGGCTTTGCACCTCGACATCGGCGCGGTCGTAGTCACGATGTGCGACGGCATTGGCGATTGCCTCGCGGATGGCGGGGTAGGGATACTCGGTGATTTCACGCCGCTCCCCGTTGCCACTGACCTGGATGGACGCGTCGCCGGCATGGTCGCGGATCCACAGGACGCCGTTGCCGGAGATGGCGCGCTACTCTCGCGTACTATCCGCCTGCTCAGGCGGGCCAAACACTTGATCGAAGAACAATGGCTGGTCCAGGGCGGCTTGCCACTGGCGGTGCCGCTTGACCGATTCCAGGTGGGGCCCACGCGACAAGGTGAGAAAGCGGGTAGTCTCGATTGGACCCAGGGCTTTCATCAGGGCATCCAAGCCCCGTTGAACCAGTTCGTCTTCAGGGAGATACTCGAGCGTTTTCATCTTAAACCCTCCTTGTCGCAATAGGCGACAGGGGTACCACACCATACTGTGGGCTTGACCCGGCGACATTTCTTTAGCAAACGATCGTCCACCGTGACAAACTCGGCCCGTGACTGTTCGGCAAGCGCCAGGTGAGCAGCGTCGGCCACGCCCAATCCGTGTGTGACCAGTTGTTCGGCTCGCTGTCTGGCGGCAGGCAAGTCAAAATCCAACCGGCTGCCAATCTGTTCCAGCAAGAACACGAGTTGGCTGCGTTCTTCGTGATCAGCAATCGCGTGGATCTCGACATCGTGAGCCGGAGAAACGATCAACTCGATCTTTCTTCTCCGGACGTGGGCGAGAATGAGTTCAACGCTGGTTGTCTCTAGCGGAGTTCAAACCATTGTCCTTCACGTTGGTCATCCTATGCGTTGTAAAGACCTTGGACACATTATACTCTAACATGGCATAGGTTGAAAATGTGCCAGTTGGAGGCAGTTGGAGGGGTACCGGAACACCATCACCTGCACCGCCTCTGTCCACGAACCGGAGCCTTCGCCGGTGCTGTACGTTCCGTTGCCGCGCAGGACGAATTTGCCGGTGCCGCTGGCCTCCAGGTTGATATCATAACCGGAGAGCGCCACAGTCACACTGCTGCCGGTGACGGTCGCATTGCCCTGGAAACCGGTGTAGCGGATCCAGCCGTTGGAACGTTCAAACTATCCAACCTGCCGACCGCAGGTGCTGCGCAAGGCCTACTCGGCAAACCTGCCAACGCAAGGTTATGCTCCTGCCACTGGATTACTCAACTTTCCCAATCCCTCAATTTCCACTTCCACCACATCCCCCGGCTTGAGTGGCCCGACCCCGGCCGGCGTGCCTGTAAATATCAAATCGCCTGGTTCGAGTGTCATTACCGACGAAATGAAGGCGATGAGTGTATTGACGTTGAAAACCATATCCCGCGTGGAGGCCATCTGGCGCGGCTGACCGCTGACCTTGCAGGTGACGAGCGCGTCCGAGGCATCGAACTCGGTGTCAATCCACGGGCCGAAGGGACAAAAGGTGTCGAAGCCTTTGGCGCGCGTCCACTGGCCGTCCGATTTCTGCAGGTCGCGGGCAGTGACATCATTTCCGACAGTGTAGCCGAAAATATAATCCTGTGCTTCTTCGGCGGTGACATTGCGCCCGCGCCTGCCGATGACAACCACCAGTTCGGCCTCGTGCTCGATTTGCTGGGATTGCGGCGGCAAAATGATGGTATCGCCCGGATTGATAATCGCAGAGGGCGGCTTCATGAAGATCAGCGGCACTTTCGGGACTTCGGCAGCGTGCTCTTTGGCGTGCTCGACGAAATTGCGTCCGACGCACAGGATTTTAGATGGCTGGGCGGGTGCAAGCAGTTTAAGCGAGGCCAGCGGCGTCTCGGCTTCGAGGCGGCGGTATTCGCCGTAGATATCGCCCTCGATCGCGCCGATTTTGTCTTCCAAAATCCAGCCGTAACGTGGGGATTCGTTCTTGAGTTGGTAGCGGACAATACGCATGTATCTCTCCGGTTAAAGGTTGTAAATTAGACTTTATTGGGAATAAGAGAACACTGCATCGAATTTCACGAATTGACCGAAAATTTTTAGCCTGCACTGGCAGCAGGCCAGGGAGAAATTCGCGAAAATTCGATGCAAAAACAGAAGGGCCGCTTATTTCCAATTAATGTCTATCAGGATGAAGGTCGCCAGTGCAAGTTTAACCTGCAACCTTCCAACATGCAACCTTAAACGGTATAATTTGGGCGCACGGGCGCATAGCTCAGTTGGTTAGAGCGCCTCGCTTACACCGAGGAGGTCAGGGGTTCGAGTCCCTTTGCGCCCACAGAATAGTCCGGATCAGGAGTCCCCATGCCCATCCCAACCAAGATCGTCGTCATTGGCGCGGGCAGCGCCTCGTTCGGCGAGAACACCCTCTCTGCCTTGATGCGCAGCCAGAAACTGCGCGGCAGCCAGCTTGCCCTGGTTGACCGCAACGCCGCATCGCTCGATATCGTCGGGCGGCTGGCGCAGCGCCTGAACCGCGAGTGGGACGCGCAAATGATCATCACAACCCACGCCCATCATCGCCAGGCTCTCGAAGGCGCCGCGTTCGTCGTCTCGGCCATCGAGGTCGGGGCGCGCGAAGGATTGTGGCGCAAGGATTTCGAAATCCCGCTCAAGTACGGCATGCGCCAGCCATACGCCGAGAACGGCGGGCCGGGCGGCTTCGCCCACGCGGCGCGCAACATCGGCCCGGTCATGGAGATCGTCCACGATATGGAACGAGCCTGCCCGCAGGCCTGGTTCATCAACTTCACCAACCCGATGATCCGCATCTGTGAGGCGGTCAACCGCCACAGCAGGATCCGGGCTGTTGGACTTTGCCACCAGATTTTCGCCGGTTACGTTATGGTCGGCGTGGCGCTCGGCACGGAGTACGGCATCCGCGTCCCACCCGAACTGACCGGCATGGAGGCCGCCGTCAGTCAATACGCCGCGCACGACCAGGTGCGGCAGCAAATTGTCCCGCGCGTGGACATCCGCGCCGCCGGGCTGAACCATTTCTCGTGGATGGTATCACTGCGCGACCGGCAGACCGGCGAGGACCTCTATCCGCTCTTCCGGCAGCGCTTCTTCGAACTGGACCCCACTTTCGAGCCGCTCACCCGCCGCGTCTTCGAGACCTTTGGCCTGTTCCCCATCCCCGGCGATACGCATCTCTGCGAATATCTGCCCTGGCTCTCCGACCCGCTCACCAAGCCGTGGGAGAAATACGACATCGAGCTTTACGACTGGGATCTGATGGCCTCGATGCGCGAGTACGAACTCGACCGGCTGAACAAGATGGCGGATGGCGAGATGACCATCGAAGGCCTGCTCGAGACCGATTCCGAGGGCGCGCTGGAGATGATCGAGAACGTCGCTGGCGCTGGCAATCACTACCATCTGGCCGCGAATTTGCCCAATGTGGGGCAAATTGGCAATTTGCCCCACGGCTGCACAGTAGAAACGCCGGTGATGGTGGACGGCGACGGTATCCACCCCGTCTACGTCGGCGCTTTGCCGGAGGCGGTGGCAGAACTATGCCGCCGCGAAATCAGCGTGGCGCAATTATGCGTGGACGCGGCAGTCGAAGGTGACCGCCAGAAAGCACTGCAATGTCTGCTGCTCGACCCGGTCATCACGGACATCGAAGTGGCAAAGCAAATCCTGGACGATTACCTGACCAGCTACCGTGAATATCTGCCGCAGTTTTGGAAATAATAGGGTAACTTCTATCTCACCACCTTTGCCCTGACCACAAACCTCTTCACCCCCCCAAAGCGAACTTTATAATCCTCATCGCCGCGCATGAAATCAAACTCGGCGCGCTTGTTTTCGTTGGCCCATTGCAGCAAATGTCCCAATAGCACCCAGCCGGGGGAGAGATCGAGATACTTGTAGTCAATCCCCGAGTTGTAGACCCAGATGCGGTTGTTGTAATCGAAGTTCAAGTAACCGGCGGCTTTCTTGCCGTTCACGGCCAGGAAGGCCAGTTGCAGCCAGCCGGCGCGGAAGGCGGCGTGGACACCGGCGCGCATCTGCGTGCGCATGGCCTCGGTCAGGAAGGCGGCTTTGGCCGGGTCGTTGGCCATCAGCGCCAGGAAGCCGTCAATCTCGTCATCCAGGCTGGCCTCCTTCTCCACGATGTACCAGCGCACCGGCAGGCCACTATCGTAGATGCGGCGCATCTTGCGGCGGATCTCGTGGCGTTGTTTCTTATCGATGCTGCTCAGGTAAACGTCAAAATCGCCGGGCAGGGGGACAGACAGCGCCGGGCGGAAATTCTCCTGCGTGAAGGTCCAGCCGCGCTGCGCGCTTTCGGCTTTCAGCAGGGGCAACGTGGGAGAGGCTTCGGGGAGGTTATACCAGTCGAGGGCGCGCCAGGACAGGCACCCGGCGCGAACGAGGAAATCCAGCAGGCCGCTTATGACTCTGGGTAGATCCGCCGGGCGGGCAATCAGGTCCAGGTAATCTGAAATTTCGAGGCTGCCCAAGAGCATGAGGGCCGGCTGGCCGTCGCGATTACTGGTCAGGAACAGCGGCGCGAGGCCGCTCAGCCGTCCGTTCTGCGCAGCACCCTTCGATGAACTCAGGGCAGCGCCTACTCGGTCGGAAGCGGCGACGACCGCCAGTTCGCCGCGCGGCCACTCGCCGCCGCCCAGCGTTTGCCACCAGGCGCGCAGGTATTCGTGGCGCAGGAAGGGGACGTTAGTGACGCTTTCGGCCACTAGATCATTCCACCCGGCGGCTAAAGCGTCGAAGTCAGATGGGGTTTGGATAAGGGTAAATTCCATAAGTTTTCTTGGGTAGTCTAGCCACTGAGTGGGGTTGAATGATCCTGGATATGAACCGCGAAGAAACGAAGCCCGCGAAGGCTTTTTATAAAGGTTTTCTTAGCGTTCTTCGCGTCTTCGCGGTTAACTTCTGCACATCTTCGATAACCACACCAGAGAGGGAGACTACCTCTTCTTGGATGGGTTGTCATTGATATGAATTTTACCGTATAATATATACATGGCTGCTGAATTCGACCTTAATCTAATTCCCTTCTATCGCATCCAAGGACAGGAATGGCCAGGCCTGCCGGGACTTTTAGCCGTCAGCCCGCCGCGCCGTGCGGCGCGCGGCCGCCAGGACGACCATTTGGTCATTTACCTGACCCTCTCAGGCAACATGCCATTCTCCTCCGGCGAGTACAGCCAGATCACATCCCAGATGGCGGAGCGTTTTTACCAGAATCCTGGTTCGCTGACCTCCGCGCTGCGCGCCACCGCCGAAACACTCAACCAGGCCTTGTTAGATCGTAATATGCGCAGCACCGGGCGCGGCCAATACATCCTCGCTCGCCTGGTGCTGGGGGTGCTGCGGGGGTCACAGTTCATCTTCGTCCAGTGCGGCCCGACGCACGTCTTCCACCTGACCGGCGAGAAAACAGGACATATTCACGATCCGCAGATATCCGGCCGTGGTCTTGGTTTCGGCCAGACCACGCCGCTTTATTTTTCCCAGGTGGAGCTGCGCGCTGGCGAGCTGCTCATGCTTTGCGCGGCGTTGCCTCCCGGTTGGGAGGACAGCCTGCGTAATGACCGCGGTGCTGCCTCGCCCGAGGCCCTGCGCCGTAAATTATCCACCCTGACCAGCGAAGACTTGAATGCAGTCTTGATCCAGGCGCAGGCCGGGAGCGGGAAGATAAACATCCTGCCGTCTTTCAAGCCCGCCCCGGAGATGGCGCCGCGGAGCGCAGGCCAGGCATCCCCAACGAAACCCTTGCCGGAGCTCAAGCCGGCTGCCGCACCCGCCGATAGGCCTTCGGCGGCCGGATCAACCCGGGAACAAGTCACACCGCCGCCAGCCGGACAAATTGAACCAACAACTGTCCCGCCTGTCCCTTCGTTCGCCGCAGCATCCCAAGCGGAGCAGCGCCAACCTGCCGTTAGGCCTTCGGCACAAGCCCCCTCTGCCGTCAGGCCTTCGGCGGACGCCTCCCCGGCCTCGCCGCCGGGGCAAGCCAGGCAGGCGACTCCATCCACCCCGCCGCGCTCGGAGGCGATCCGTGCCAGCCGTTTTGTCCGGCCGATTGGAAGCACCCGGCCCCAGTCCGCGCCGGCAGACGGGGCGGCCGCGCCTCCCCCGTCAGGCCTTGCGCAGCACCTACTCGGTCGGCAGTCGCAGGCAGGTATCCGCTCAAGTCGTTACTTAACCCCGCGGGAGGCCGCGAACATCCCCGAAATCTCCCGCCCGGCATCCCGTCGCCGTGCGCAGCACCTACTCGGCAAGGACCTCTTCCGCGGATTGGCACGCGTACTGCAATCCGGCCGCGGCTTTAGCCAATCCATTTCAAATGGCATTCGCAAGCTCCTGCCGCGTCTGCTCCCCGACCAGCCGGAGGGCGAGTCGCCGGGCATATCCAGCTCAAGCATGGCCTTTATTGCCATTGCCGTGCCGCTGCTGATCGTGACCATTGCCAGTATTGTCTATATGCGCTATGGGCGGGCAATCCAATACGATGAGAACTACAAGTTGGCGGTCTCGGCTGCGGTCGGGGCGATTGGCCAGACCGACACGTTTGTCGAACGCCATGCCTGGGAGAGCACAATCTACTACCTCGATCAGGCTGAGAACTATCAGGTGACCCAGGATTCGCAGGCCTTGCGCCAGCAAGCCCAGGCCGAGTTGGACAAGCTGGACGCTATCACCCGCCTTGAATTCCGCCCGGCCATCATCGGCGGGTTGGACAAAACCATCCGGGTGACTGACATGGCGGCCACCGAGGCCGACCTGTACCTGCTCGACGTGTCGCGCGGGGATGTCTTGCGCGCCTTCCGCACCAACCAGGGCTACGAAATTGATCCCGGCTTCAAGTGCGCGCCGGGCACGTACGGCGACCATTCTGTCGGCCAACTGGTTGACTTGCTCGCGTTGTCGAATAGCAATCTTTATAATAACGCCACCCTGCTGGCGGTGGATGCCAAAGGTATGCTGCTCTACTGCGCCAAGGGCGCCGAACCGCGCGCCGTCCCGCTCCCGGCGCCGGAATTGGGCTGGAAGAGCCTATCAGCATTCACGCTGGATGCGGAGAGTAATAGCCTCTACGTGCTCGACCCGGCCGGCAGAGCTGTCTGGAGCTATTTCTGGGTCAAGAACAAATTTGAAGACCCCAGCTTGTTCTTCGGTGAGCAGGTGCCGCAGGGCATGAATACCGCCATTGACCTGGCGGCCAGGGGCAGCGACCTGTACCTGCTCTTCGAGGATGGACACGTGGCCACCTGCATTGGCGGCCTCCGCTGCGTGGATCCGACCCCGTTCGAGGATCCCCGCCCCGGGCATTTATCCGGCGCGAAGATCAGCGACGCGGTCTTCACCCAGATGTTCTTCAGCGGCCCTTCCGACCCCTCACTCTACATGCTCGAATCGAAGACCAAAGCCGTTTATCGCTTTAGCGCGCGCCCCGATACGCTCAATTTGCAGGGCCAGTTCCAGGCGACAGTTGACCAGCTCAAGGCGCAATTCACCTCACCCGTCACCGCCGTGGCAGTCAGTCCGAATCACTATATTTTTTTGAGTATGGATAACCAGGTCTATTACGCAACGGATGTGCCTTAATGGTAGCCTACTGGCTACCATAATGGAGTTATCATGAAAAATTCATCCAAAGGTCTGGGTAGTTTCCTTGCAATCATGGTAGCTGCTTCTATTGTGCTACGCAGAGCAGCTACCATCATTTTCAACCTGCTGCGCGTCATCTTTGGCGGCTCCAAAACGACCGGCGGTACTCCGCCGCCCCCGGCCGTCCCGGCGGATAACACCACCGAACCGGTGCGCATCCTCACGGCGCGCGTCCTCTTGATCGTCTACGACCCGCTCATGGATGCGGCCAGCGGCCAAAAACTCTCACAAATGATGAACTGGAACCGTGTGGATGAACTGGTCAACGGCTTCTCGAGCGATATCCAAGAGGCCAGCGGCGGCATGGCGCGCTACCAGATCGTGCAGCGGGTGGAGGTGAATGAATTTCCGGCCAAGTCGGATGGTTTCCGTTATGACCCGGCCAGCTATCTGGCTGTATTACAAGGCGGGCCATCCTATCAACCCGAAATGGTGGATTACCAGGCCATCCTGACCGGTTACAACATCCTGCCGCGCGTTGCCAGGCGTGAGATTGATGAAGTGTGGGTGTTCGCCTTCCCGCACGCCGGTTTCTTTGAATCGAGCATGGGCGGCGCGGGCGCCTTCTGGTGTAATGCGCCACCCTTGCCAGGCACGGCCGGAAGCAGCCGCAAATTCGTCCTGATGGGTTTTTCCTACGAGCGCGGCGTGGGCGAGATGCTCGAATCCTTCGGCCACCGTTGCGAGTCCATCCTGAGCAAGACCTTCGAGCGCACTCAGGGAGAAGCCAACCTGTACAGGCGCTTCACCCGCTACGATCAGATTGCGCCCGGAAAGGCCGAAGTCGGCAACATCCATTTCGCCCCCAACAGCGAGAGAGATTACGACTGGAACAACCCGCGCCAGGTGCTCAGCAATTGCCATGACTGGTACAACTTTCCCCATTTCCAGAATGACATCCGCCAGGTCAATGCAGATGAATGGGGTAACGGGGATATCCGCGCCCACCACGTATGGTGGCTGAAGCACCTGCCAAAGGTGGCCGGCCGCACCAGTGGTATTGCCAACAATTGGTGGCAATATATAGTGGATCCGAATAACCTTTAGAAATGACCGCCCGCAATCGTCTCTTACAAATTAACGAGGTAGAGAGAGCTTGACATGCAAAAGTTAAGGAAGGCGAGCATACCGACCATAGCTGCGAGCTTCATTGCCTTCTTCATCGTGCTCTTGGTCACCAGAGCAAACCCAGCGTTCTTCCCCTTAGCCCTGATTCCCATCTTATTTGCAGCCCTTTTGCTGGGAATCAAAGGAGGAACAGCCTCATCCCTGGTCGCCATGGCACTGGTTTCGCTGATGATTACCAAGGAGCAGGGCCTGCCCTGGCCGCCAGGCTACGGCTCAAAAATGCTGGTCGGCTTCTTTACCTATGCCCTGACCGGATTTTCGGCAGGGCTATGGTCCACCACCGAAAGAAGAAGAGCAAAGGCGGAAGAGGAGATCAAGCAGCGCAACCGTGCACTGGCACTGCTCAACCAGGTCATTGCCGCCGCCAGCACGACCCTGGAGCCGAAAGCGGTGCTGGAAATCACCTGCCGCGAACTGGCCCTGGCCTTCGATGTGCCCCAGGCGGCAGCCGCCCTATTGAACGAGGCGCGTACGGCCTCCATCGTCGTGGCCGAGTATCTGGCCGAGGGACGCCCCAGCGCCATGGGGGCGGTGATACCCCTCGAAGGCAATCCCATCACGCAATACGTCGTGGAGCACAAAGCGCCCCTGGTCGTAGCCGACGCCCAGCACGATCCCCGCATGGCAGCCATTCACGAGCTGATGCGGCAGCGCGGCACTGTTTCGCTGCTGATCCTGCCGCTGATGGTGCGCGGCCGGGTGGTGGGCACTCTGGGGCTGGACGCCATCGAGCGGCGCGAGTTTAGCGACGAGGAAATAACCCTGGCTGCCAGCGCCGCCGCCGCCGCTGCCCAGGCGCTGGAAAACGCCCGTCTTTTCGAGGCAGAGCATCACGCCCGGCAGATCTCAGATACCCTGAGCGAGATCGCCCGCGAGTTGAACGCCGCCCCCAACTTGAACGCCGCGCTCGATCTGGTCCTTTCATGCATGGAGCGGGTCATCGCCTACGACAGCGCTTCCATCCTGCTGCTCGAAAACGGGCAAATGAGCGTGGCCGCCGTGCGAGGCTTCGAAGAACCTGAGCGAGTGCTCAACACCCACTTGCGCCTCGACACTGCGCTGCTCAACAAGGAAGTGATCGAGACCCGGCGGCCGCTGATCGTCGCTTCGGTCTCCGACGACCCGCGCTGGGTCAAGTCCATGGAGGCCAGCGGCCTGACCCTCGACCTGGCGAACATCCATTCCTGGATGGGAGTGCCGCTGATGGTCAAGGATCGGGTCATCGGCATGCTGACTGCCGACAAGATGGAGCCGGACTTCTACCAGCCTGAAGACGCCGGGTTAGCCCTGGCCTTTGCTAACCACGCCGCCATCGCCATCGAGAAAGCCCGGCTGTACGAGGAGAAAGCCCGAACCAGTCATTTCCTGCAAAGCGTCCTGGATAGCTCGATTGACCTCATCTTCACCATCAAGCCGGACGGCACCCTCGGCTACTTCAACCCTCGCCTGACCGAGATCACCGGTTACCAGGCCGAGGCCATCCGCGGCCGGCCCTTCCTGGACTTCATGCCTGAGGACCGCCGGCCCTTCATGCTCCAGAAGTGGCAAGAGATCACCCACGGCATCGGCGGCATCTATGAGACCGAGATCGTCGCTGCCAGCGGCCAGCGCATTCCCGTTCTGGTCTCCTACTCGGTCATCGAGGGTTTCAATGAGTACCTGGCCATTCTGCGCGACATCAGCGACATCAAAGCGGCGGAGCGAAAGATCCTCCAGCGTGCCGAGGAATCCGAAACGCTGCGCAAGGCCGGCTCGCTTGTCGCGGCGACGTTGGATCCCCAAGAGGCCGTCAGCCGCATTTTGGAACAACTGGAGCAAGTCGTTCCTCACGACAGCGCCTCGGTGCAGTTGCTGCGTGACGGGGAATTGGAAATCGTTGGCGGGCGCGGCTGGCCGGAGCCGGCCAGCGTGATCGGCATCCGCTTTCCCGTCCCTGGCGATAATCCCAACTCGATCGTGATCCAGACCCAGAAGCCCTACATCCTGAACGAAGCCGATAAGTTCTATCCCGAGTTCCACAAGCCGCCGCACAGCCACATCCGCTCCTGGCTGGGCGTGCCGCTCATCGTCCACAATCAAGTGACCGGAATATTGGCGATAGACAGCGCCGAACCTCACCATTTCACTACCGGTCATGTCCAGATGGCGACTGCTTTCGCTGACCAGGTTGCAATCACACTTGAAAACACTCGCCTGTTTGGTTCCGCACAGCAGCAAGCCAAACGACGGGCGTTACTGTTGCAGCTTAGCACCGACCTCGCCGTGGCGCTGGATGAACAAGATATTTGTAAGCGCGCCGTGCATAATTTACATGATATGTTAGGCTTCGATTATGTGAGTGTGTTTCTGGTGGATGAGGATAGCGGTGATCGCGTGCTGCAGGTCGGTATAGGCTTGCCCGATCAACTTATTCCAGAGCGCATGCCACCCGGTCAAGGCCTGAGTGAGCGTCCTTTGTTGGACGGGCAATTGCATTACACGCCGGATGTAACCCAGGAATCAAACTATATCCCTGGTAATAATGGTTCCGAGGTGGACGTACCCATCCGAATCGGGGAAGAGGTGAAGGGTGTCCTTATCGTTGAAAGTGCTCGACTGCACGCATTCAGCCAGAATGACTGTGACGTGCTCAATACAGCTGCCAATATTGTCGGTCTGGCGCTTACCAGGGCAGAGCTTTTTGCGAGCGAGCACAGGCAATTCGAAGAACTGGCTGTGTTGCATGCCCTTGCCATGGCAATGACTGAGGCCAAGGATGTTGATGAATTGCTCGAACGTATGACACAATTGATCGGCGAAAAACTGTTCCCGGATAATTTTGGCCTCTTGCTTCTGGATGAGACGGCCGGCGTGCTTCGCCTGCATTCGACTTATCGCCTGGGCATCATCCAAAAGAAACAATTCTCCATTCCAATGGGGCAAGGGATTACTGGCAAGGTCGCCAAAACGGGGCAACCGCGGCGTGTGGCTGACGTTTCCAAAGATCCGGATTATATAATCATAGAGTCGAGCATACGATCCGAGATTTGTGTGCCTCTCAAGATCGGT
>JBDRTP010000321.1:0-4529 GCA_043823965.1 Chloroflexota bacterium | reverse complement strand
GTGGCTGGCGACCGGCCTGTGCAGGACCAGCACGACGACCCAGGCAACGTCACCTTGCGATGGAAGGATGATTCACTCGACAAACGCGTCTGGTATTACGGCAAAATCCTGAGCAGCAAAGCGACCTGTATCTCACTGGAGGTCGCGCCGTATTTCTACGCGCTATCTGAAAATTACGGTTCGCCGGAAGAAGATTATCTGGTTGCCTACGAGGCAGGCCGCCTGACGCAAGCGGCCAAACAAATCTACGAAGCCCTGCTTGACAACGGCGCGTTGGACACCATATCGCTAAGAAAATCCGCGCGGCTGGTCAATGCCAAAGAATCCGAATTCAACCGGGCGATGGAAGATCTGCAGAAGGATTTCAAGATCCTGCCGGTGGGAATTGCCGAAGCCGGGGCGTGGCGTTATGCCTACCGCTACGACATTACCGCCCGTCACATGCCGGAATTGCCGGAGAAAGCCCGCTCGATTGGCGAAGCCGAAGCCCGGCAGAAACTGGCGGCATCGTATTTCGCCTCCGTCGGCGCGGCGACTGTCCGCGATGTGACCAAACTCTTCGGCTGGCCGCCCGAACTGGCGAAACGCACCGTGGCGCAGCTGGTACAGAATAGATTTTTGAAAGACGGCGTTTCCCATCCGCAAATGAGCGGAGAATGGCTGACGTTGCCGGAATTAATTTAAACCTTTTGTGCTCCTTCGTGTCCCTTCGTGGTTAAAGGTTTTGGAGGTGAACCATGCTTGAAATCGCCATCATGATCGAAGTGACGTAGGGCGGGATTCCAATCCCGCCGCCGGTCTTGACGGGTAAGAGCTAATTATCACGTAAACACGTGATATAATTCGGGCGGAGGTTGCAATGGAATTTCAAAATATCACCCTGGCACTTCCCAAAGAAATGGTTCACCGGGTCAAATTGATTGCTGTCCGGCGGAGGACTTCGATTTCCGGCTTGCTCAAACAGACTCTGGAAGAAATAGTCCAGAAAGATGAACGATATCAAAAGGCACGCCAGCAGCACTTAATTTTGCTTGAACGCGGCTTTGACCTGCAAACCGGCGGGAATATCTCCTGGAAACGGGACGACTTGCATGAACGCCAGCCCTGAATATCAATTCGTGGACGCGAATATTTTGATCTATGCTCACGACCGGTCGGCAGGTCTGAAAAATAAGCGCGCCTTGAAACTGATCAAAAATCTCTGGGAGTCGGGAAATGGATGCTTGAGCATTCAGGTCTTGCAGGAGTTCTATGTTTCCATCACTCAGAAAGTTACAAAACCCCTGGATCGTGAGGCGGCCGCGAAGGTCATTTCGAGCCTTTCTGCCTGGAAAGTACATACCCTGGCAGTGGAAGATATTCTTGGCGCCATTGAAATCCAACAGCAATACATCATCTCTTTTTGGGATGCCATGATTATTCAAAGCGCCCAACAACAAGGCTGCCCTGTGCTTTGGACAGAAGACTTGAACTCAGGCCAGGTTTATGCAGGAGTCAAAGCAGTCAATCCATTCTTGGAGACTGCCCATGCTTGAAATTGCCATCATGATCGAAGGCCAGAACGGCCTGACTTGGCCGCGTTGGCAGAACCTCGCCCGCGCCGTCGAAGACCTGGGTTTTGCCGGTCTCTACCGCTCCGACCATTTCACCAACGCCCAGCCGCCGGATAAAGAGTCGCTCGAACTGTGGGTCTCGCTGACCTGGCTGGCCGCGCACACCAGGCGCATCGAATTCGGTCCGCTGGTCTCGCCGCTCTCCTTCCGCCATCCGGCGCTGACCGCGCGCATGGCCGCCGCGGTGGACGACCTTTCCGGCGGGCGGCTGACGCTCGGTCTCGGCGCTGGCTGGCAGGAGCGCGAGCATCATCTATTCGGTTTTGACCTGCTGGATATGAAGTCGCGTTTTGACCGTTTCGAGGAAGGCTTGCAGGTCATCACCTCGTTGCTTCACAGTGACGAGCCGGTCACCTTCGAAGGCAAATACTTCCAGTTGCGCGGCGCGACCCTGCTGCCGCGTCCCGCCCGTCGCGGCGGACCCACGATTTTGATTGGCGGCAACGGCGAAAAACTCACCCTGCCGCTGGCCGCGAAATATGCCGACGAATGGAATGCCCTCTTCCTGCCGCCGAGGGAATTTGCCCGATTGAACTCCCGGCTGGATGAGATACTCGCGGCGAATGGGCGTCTGCCCTCGTCCGTGCGCCGCTCGATGATGACCGGCCTGCGCTTCGGGCGGACGAAGATAGAGTTGAACGAAAAACTTGCCGCCCAGCATCACACCGCCGAAGAACTGCGTAAACGCGGCGTTATTGTTGGAGTGGGGAATGAAGTGAAAGAGCAGTTGTCGGAGGTGGAGAAAGCTGGCATCCAGCGTGTCGTGCTGCAATGGCTGGAGTTGGATGACTTGAAAGGTTTGGAATCGCTGGCGAAGGCGGTGTTGTGATTTTCTTGTTCTTTTGAAAATTCTTTTTACTCATCACCAAATTCGGCACGCAAAATCTGTTCAATTTGTTCACACAGAGTCGGCGCTTCTTCTGTTGCCGCAACCCAAACAATATCCCAGCGAACGGCGAAATATTCATGCACGGCAATATTACGAAAGCCGATGATATCCACCCAGAGGATTTCAGGGAAACGCTTTGTGAATTCCTTAGGCAGTTTCGAAGCGGCTTCGCCAATCACTGTCAATTTTTGAAGAACCGCGCTGCTCATCATTTCGTTTTGTTCGAATTCATTAAAGTCCTCGCCCATGATGAATTTCTCGATGGCGCGTGCAGCTTCCACAATATCCGTGAGATACAACTTCTCAGGCCGCATAGACCACCTCAATATTAGAGAGAACCGAATCGCGAATAACGGGCTTCAAGCCATCCATAGGCACTAAATCAACGGGACGCTTGAATAATTCGGAGAGTTCGCGTTGCATTCGGGATAGTGTCAGAAAACCAATATGGGCGTTTGGTGCGAATGCGACCAGCACATCCACGTCGCTATCGGGGCGGAAATTTTTGTTCAACACGGAACCAAACAGAGCCATTCGCTGAATATCATAGCGATGGCAAAATTCCTGGATTTTTCTTTTTGGGATTGAGATCCGTACACGAGACGATTTAGTGGACATTCTTAACCTCATGGTACTTATATCGGATTCGACGCATTCGCTGTATAATTTCATCACGCCATTTTCGGTGGGAAACTTATGCCCGAATCGGAGCGACCCTTACGCGTTTTCCTCTGCCACGCCTCCGGCGACAAACCCGCCGTGCGTGAACTGTACCACAAACTCGCCGCCGAAGGCTGGATTGATCCCTGGATGGATGAAGAGAAATTGTCTCCCTGAATCCTAGAAGAAAGGAAAAGAATATGGAAAAATCTATATGGGGCGGCATTGAATTCGTAAAAATACCTGCCGGCCCTTTCCTGATGGGTAGCAAAGGAGGAAACTTACTTGCTTATGCCGACGAGACACCTCAACATGAAGTAGATATCCCGTACAATTTTTGGATTAGCCGTTATCCAATAACTAATCTTCAGTTTCTTGCTTTCGTAGAAGCTGTTCAGTACGTTACGACCGCTGAACAAGATACTTTTAAGGAGCCCCAAAAAGCAGCCTTAATGTCAAGGGAAATAAAGCTCCTCGATTTTCAGAACTGGAGGCATCCAGCGCCTGGGTACGCAGCCATGAGCGATAGCATAGAAAACAAACTGGATTATCCCGTAGTGCGAGTCTCTTGGTTCGATGGAATGGCTTTTTGTAGCTGGATGAATAAAAGATACTGTAAGGAATTACCAAGTGGCTATGCTTTTGGATTGCCAAGCGAGGCTGAGTGGGAAAAAGCAGCACGCGGTGAGAAAGGTTACGAATGGCCATGGGGTGATGAATGGGACAACAGCAAATGCAATAGTGCTGAAGGTGGCCCTAAAACTATCACATCGGTTTATGCTTATTCTCCACAGGGTGACAGTATCTACGGGGTAGCGGACATGGTTGGTAATGTCTGGGAGTGGACGCGTAGTTTAGCACATTATCATTATCCCTATGTGCTAGACGATGGACGAGAGGATTTGAATGCTTCTATTAACTCTGCCCGTACGATGCGCGGTGGTAGTTATAGGGAGGGTCGCAAGGTCGCGCGTTGTGCGTGTCGTGCCTATGATCTGCCCGATTCTCCCAAAAGCAACATTGGTTTTCGATTAGCGTTGTGCCCGTCTCAACTAAAATGGGGGCCAGATTGTTTTTAGTCGTTCTCAACAAATCCTCGGTGGCAACTCCCGCCGGTAAATCAACAACTCTCATCCCGCCGATGGCGGTTTTTGCCAACCCCTACCTTTTGCAAAGAACTCCGAGATTTTCAAAATCTCGGAGTTCTGGATTCAACCGGCATACGCTCTGGGGCTGGAAACAACAATGGGCTGTTTCAGCCGCGAACGGATGGGGGCGAGTTCGCCAACGTCAATATAGATGACCGGGTGATCATTTTTGAGATTCTCCAAAACAAACCGGTTATATCCCGAGTCGCGTTTATCCAG
>JBDRTP010000320.1:0-10954 GCA_043823965.1 Chloroflexota bacterium | reverse complement strand
GATGCTTTCGCCAATCGCCTATTTGCGCCCGGCGCTGGATATCCCCTCTGGGCATCACGAGACAGGGGACGGCAGCGGCTACCCGCGTGGATTGAAAGGCGAGCAAATCCCCCTGGCGGCGCGCATCTTTGCCGTAGTGGATGTATGGGATGCCCTGCTTTCCGACCGTCCCTACCGCAAGGCCTGGTCGCAGGAGAGAACCACGAAATACATTCGCGAACAGGCTGGCAAGCATTTTGACCCGAAAGTGGGGGAGGCGTTTTTTATTAACCGGTGACAAAATCAGTCAAACCCAAGACATTTGTCATTTGACACCCAAGCGCCAATAAAGTAATTTTAAGGCAACTTCTCGATAAAATGGGCAGGATGGGTTGTGGACGGGTTTCGCTCGTCCACAACCCCCAATCTCGCCCCTGGAATATTGGGAAGTTAACTTCAATCAATATCAGGAGAAACAACCTATGGCAATGAAAATCACCGAAGAGTGCATCGCATGCGGTGCGTGCGTGCCGGAATGCCCGACCGATTCGATCAGCGAAGGTGACGGCGTTCTCTACGTCATTGATGCCAGCACCTGCGTGGAGTGTGTCGGTCACCACGACTCGCCCCAGTGCGTCGCCGTTTGCCCGGTGGAGTGCATCCTCAAGGCGTAATGGCGTTTTTTGCCCCGGAGGGGTAACGGAACATCAAGAGACGTTTGACACATTTTCGTGAGCGGGATATAATTACGTACAGTTGAATATAGACCTTCGGGGCAGGGTGAAATTCCCGATCGGTGGTATAGCCCACGAGCCAGGTGTCATTCTGAGCGACTGTAAGGAGCGAAGAATCTCAGGGTGACCAACAGCATGACGCGGTGCAATTCCGCGGCCGACGGTTATAGTCCGGATGGAAGAAGGTGTGCGCTGACCCAAAGCGGGTCCGCTTTGCTATGCTTGCCCCGAAAACGATTCCGTTTTCGGGGCATTTTCTGGCAGAGAGTATCCGCGCCGGTCGTCTTCACCTCGCCCCGCAGGCAGCCCTGTGGGGCGTTCGCTTTGTCTCGTTGCGAGGCGCCGCGCAGCGGCGACGAAGCAATCCCCTCCCCTGTTAGGAGATTGCTTCGCTTCGCACCCTACGGCTGCTCCGCTCGCAATGACATCTTGAAAGAGTATGGACATAAACCTCCTCCGCAAAGCCTCCCGCAGCCTCCGGCTGAGTGCTTCGACTTCCCCAAAGGGGACAATGTCGCTCCCTGGCCGACACCGTTCGTGCCGCCCTGGCTTGGCCGCCAGGACAGGCGAGCATCAGCGGCACGCCGGTGCGAGACGGCAGGCCAGGACAGGCAGAACAGCCTCGCGCCGCCGCAGCTATTGGAGCGCGGCCGTCTCATTTGTCGTCGCTCTGCTCGCCTGGTGGGTCGTCAGCCGCACCTCGGGCCTGCCGGCCTTCATCCTGCCCTCGCCGGGACAGGTCTGGACGCGTTTTCTGCGCGCCCTCACGGATGGCAGCCTGCTCCTGAACACCGCCGTGACATTGGAGGAGATCTTGCTCGGTCTGCTGGCCGGGACGGTCTTTGCCACTGCATTGGGATATCTGCTGGCCAAATCCCGCTTGTTCGAACGGCTTTTGGCCCCCTATCTGGTCGCCACGCAGGCCATTCCGATTGTCGCCATTGCACCGCTGCTGGTCATCTGGTTCGGGCCGGGGATGTTCTCCAAGGTGCTGATCTGCGGGCTGATCGTCTTCTTTCCGGTGCTGGTCAACACGGTGGTCGGCGTGCGGGCGGTGCCGAAAGCCCTGCACGACCTGATGGGCTCGCTGCGCGCCACGCGCTGGCAGATACTGCGCCACCTGGAGCTTCCCGCCGCGCTGCCCATCCTGCTCGGCGGATTGCGCATCGGCGCCACGCTCTCGGTCATCGGGGCGGTGGTGGGTGAACTGGTCGGCGCGGATAAGGGGTTGGGTTTCCTCATCAACGTGGCACGCGGCCAGTATGACACGGCGCTGGTCTTCGTGACGGTGTTTACCCTAGTCGTCATGGCGCTGGGGTTGTATGGCATTGTGTCGTTTTTGGAGAGCAAACTTTTAGTCTGGCAGGAGACGTTGGAACGTTAGCAAGTTGACAGGTTGGAAAGTTTGCGCGTTGACGGGTTTGAAGATAAAGTCAAATTTTCAAAGAATAGGAGATTACATTATGAGAAAGGTTTTACGTTTTACGTTTTTCTTTTTGCTCTTGTTGACGGCCTGCGGGCCAAAACCCATCACGTTGAGCATGGGATACAGGCCCGACGTGCAGTTTGCTCCGCTTTACGTGGCCGCGGAAAAGGGCTATTTTCGCGATGCTGGTATTGACGTCGAATTTTCTCACATGGATGAGAATCAAGCCGCCGCCCTCGTCGGGGCGGGCGAACTCCAGTTCGCCGTCGTCTCCGGCGAGCAGGTGCTGCTGGCGCGCGCCCAGGGGCTGCCAATCGTTTATATTGCAGCCTGGTACCAGCAGTATCCCGTCTCGGTGATTGCCAAATCCGAACAGGGCATCGTCGCCCCTGGCGATTTGCGCGGCAAGACCCTCGGCCTGCCGGGATTGTATGGGGCCAATTACATCGGCCTGCGCGCCCTGCTCCATGCCGGCGGGCTGAACGAGGCGGATGTGACCCTCGACTCAATCGGCTATACTCAGGTGGAGGCCCTCGTCACCGACCGCGATCAGGCAGTCGTTGTCTACATTGCCAATGAGCCGGTAAAGTTGCGCGCCGAGGGTTACGAACTGACCGAACTGCGCGTCGCCGATTACGTGCAACTGGCCTCCAATGGCCTGATTACCAATGAAAAAACCATTGTCGGGAACCCCGAACTGGTACAGCGCATGGTAAAGGCATTTCTGAGCGGGTTGGAGTACACGATTGACCATCCCAATGAGGCTTATGAAATCTGCAAAGGCTATGTTGAAAATCTGGCGCAGGCCGACCAGGCGGTACAGAAACAGGTGCTGGCGACCTCCATTGGCTTGTGGAAAGCCGACCGGATCGGCTATTCTGACCCGCAGGCCTGGGAGAACATGCAGGCCGTCCTGCTGGACATGGGCCTGCTGACCCAGCCGCTTGACTTGAGTGAGGCGTTTACGAACGAGTTTGTACCCTAAAGATATTCACCGCGGAGAGCGCGGAGAACGCAGAGATAAAAGAGATATTCTCCGCGCTCTCTGCGTGCTCTGCGGTGAAAAGAACAGAAGCAACATGTCTGATCCCATCCTGCTCGTCCGTGACTTGAGCGTGACCTTCCCTGACGCCACCAATGGCGGGCTGGAGGCGTTGGAGGCTGTCTCGTTCACTGTCCACCCGCAGGAGTTCGTCTGTGTCTTGGGGCCATCCGGGAGCGGCAAGAGCACCCTGCTGAGGATTCTGGCTGGTCTGCTCACGCCGACTTCCGGCGCCTTCTCCTATGTGGTTGCGCAGTCGGCAACCATTGCCGGGGGTCAGCAACCCAGGATTGGCGTGGTCTTCCAGCAATCCAATCTGATGCCCTGGCGGACGGTGCATGCCAACATCACCCTGCCTCTCGAACTGGAAGGCGTGAACGGCAGCCAGGCGCAAATCAAAGCCCAGGAACTGATTGACCTGGTCGGCTTGCAGGGCTTTGAGTCTTCCTGGCCGCGTGACCTCTCTGGCGGCATGGCCCAGCGTGTGGCCATCGCGCGTGCCCTGATCCACGACCCGGATATTTTGCTGCTCGACGAACCCTTCGGCTCGCTGGACGCCCTGACGCGCGAGCGCATGTGGAGCGAGCTTTTGCGCATCTGGCAAGCGCGGCAAAAAACCGTGCTGATGGTGACGCACTCGATCAGCGAGGCGCTCTTCCTGGCCGACCGCGTCCTGGTGCTGACCCAGCGGCCGGGCAGCATTAAGTTGGATTTAAGTGTGGATTTGCCTCGCCCGCGCCTGGAGGAGATGCGCTACACGGCGCATTTCGGTGAGCTGGCGAGGAAGCTCAAGGAAGCAATTGGGTAAAAATAGATATTATTGGAAATAAGTGTCCATTCTGTTTTTGCATCGAAATTTCGCGAATTTCTCTAAAAATTTCGGTCAATTCGTGACATTCGATGCAGCGTTCTCTTACTCATCCAATGTCGAGATGTCGCCTTCCGGCAAACCCTGAGCGCGCGCCTTGAGCACACGACGCATGATCTTGCCGGAGCGGGTCTTGGGAAGCTGGTCCACGAATTTGACTTCCTCCGGGCGGGCGATGGGGCTCAGGTGGGTGGCGACGTGCTGGCGCAGCTCCTCGGCCAGTTCGGGTGAGGCGCCGAATCCACTCCGCAGCAGACAGAAGACGTGGATGGCTTGCCCTTTGATATCGTGCGGCAAACCGATGGCGGCCGCCTCGGCTACAGCCGGGTGGCTGACCAGGGCCGATTCGACCTCCGCCGTGCCCAGGCGATGCCCGGAGACCTTGATTACGTCGTCCACGCGGCCGATGATCCAGAAGTAACCATCCTTATCGCGCTTGGCGGAGTCGCCGGTCAGGTACTTTCCGGGGTACTTGCTCCAATACTGCTCGACGTAACGCTCAGGGTCGCCATAGATGGTGCGCAGCATGGCCGGCCAGGGATTCTTGAGCACCAGATAACCTTCTTCGCCGTCTGCAACCGGTTGGCCTTCTTCGTTCAAGATTTCGGCTTCCTGTCCAAAGAACGGACGCGTCCCGGAGCCGGGCTTGAGCGGCACCGTCGGCGTCGGGGTGATCATGAACATGCCGGTCTCGGTCTGCCACCAGGTATCCATGATCGGGCAGCGTTCCTTGCCAATGACGCGGTAATACCACTTCCAGGCCTCGGGATTGATCGGTTCGCCGACCGTACCCAGCAGGCGCAGGGAGGAAAGGTCGTGTTTGTTTGGCCAGGCCTCGCCGAAGCGCATCAGGCCGCGAATGGCGGTCGGGGCGGTGTAGAATACCGTGATCCCAAAGCGTTCGATGCACTGCCACCAACGATTGGGGTAGGGGTAAGCCGGGCCGCCCTCGAACATGAACGAGGTCGCGCCGTTGAGCATCGGGCCGTAGACGATGTAAGAGTGCCCTGTAACCCAACCCGGATCAGCCGCGCACCACCAGCGGTCGTCGTCCTTCAGGTCGAAGACGTATTTCAGGGTGGTGTAAACGCCGACCATATAACCGCCATGCGTGTGAACAATGGCCTTCGGTTTGCCGGTCGAGCCGGAGGTGTAAAGGATGTAGAGCGGGTCCTCCGCATCCATCACTTCGGTGGCGCACTTGCCGTTGGCGATGGGCAGGGCGCACATGTCGTGGTACCAGTGGTCGCGCCCGGCTTCCATCGGCACCTCGTGACCGGTGCGCTTAACCACGACAACGTTTTCAACGCTGGCGCAGCCTTTGAGGGCGGCATCCACCGTGCGCTTGAGTTCGACGACCTTGCCATTCTGGTAGCTGCCGTCGCAGGTGATGACCAGTTTGGATTGGCTGTCCTCGATGCGGCCCTGCAGGGCGTCCACCGAGAAGCCGCCAAACACCACCGAGTGGACGGCGCCGATCTTGGCGCAGGCCAGCATGGCGAAGACGATCTCTGGGACTCGGCCCATATAGATTGTGACCCGGTCGCCTTTCTGGACACCCATGGCCTTGATGATGTTGGCCATGCGGTTGACTTCGCGGTTGACGGCAAAGTAGGAAAATGTGCGCTCCAGCTTGCCATCTTCGCTTTCCCAAAAAAGCGCCAGTTTGTTCTTGCGAAAGGTCTTTAGATGGCGGTCAATGCAGTTGTGGGTGATGTTGACCTTGCCCCCGACAAACCACTTGAAGAAAGGTTTGTCCGAATCATCCAACACTGTGTCCCATTTCTGGAACCATTCCAGTTCCTCGGCCTGTTCTTCCCAAAAACCGGACAGGTCGGCGCTGGCGCGTTTGGCGAGCGTCTCCCAGTCTTTGACATAGGCTTGCTGGATGACCTGTTGGGATGGAAAATAAACTTCGCCTTCCATTTCAGGTATTTTCGCAGTGCTCATGTGATTCCTCCTGGCGGGTGGTATTTATTGATAGAACGCTTTTTGTAATGAAGAGATACGGGTATCTCCCCAATTATCGTCAGCGGTATTTCATCAAGTAATAGGCCAACTTTATGTACTCATTGTCCAGCGTGATCAATCCATCCTCGCTTTGCCACCAATTGGTCTCGTCAAACCCATAGTGGGGAACAGCCGCGATCTCGAGCCGGACCGGCAGCCCGGCGAGTTCCTTGTCAAAGATCCACCTGGCGCGGCGGGTGTGAAAGGCGGAAGTGAGCAGGATGATGCTGCTAATGTCCTGGGTCTCGATATAGCCGCGTAGCGCTCTTGCCTCGTCGAAGGTGCTGGTAGCGCCTCCCTCGACCGGTAGCACGACGATCTTTTCAGGTGGCACGCCAAGCGCTTTCATCACACCAATGGACACATCGGTATCGTTGGGCGCCAGGCCAAGTTTTTCAGCCGGCAGGCTCTCGGCTCGGGCGATGACGATGAGCGGGGCGAGTCCCTGCTTATACAGTTCGCTGGCTCGAAACGGGCGTGTGTCGTGATCCCCGTTCAGCACGAAGATCATATCCGCCGTTTGGAGGGGATCCTCTACGATCAGGAAGTCGGCCACGCCTGTCAGGACTTGCGAGCGAAGGGTATAGGCAAGTCCGATGAGCAGAAGGATGACAATACTTGCTAACAGCAGGCTGCGCAGCAAGTGTTGTTTGCCGGACGCATTTGTGTTTTTGGTCACCTTCACCACCTAGGTGGTCACTTGCCCACCGGCCAGATCCAGCCCAGGGCCGCCAGCGGGATGAAGAACAGCAGCACGGCAGTCATCCCGGCCAGCAGCCCGTGACCATCGCGCTCGTCCACCACATGCAAGGACGGGAAGACACCCTCCATTTTCCAGCGCGGGCCACCGAACCAGGTGAAGAGCACGCCGCCCAGCAGGCCGCCGATGTGTCCCCAGTTGTCAATGCCGGAAGTGGTGAAGCCGAAAAGCAGGTTGATGGCTGCCATGTAGAGAATACTGGTAATGACGCGACGAAACTGCTCACGCAGAAGCTCGCGATTTTGGAATAGAAAGATACCTTCCGCAGCCAACAGGCCGAAGACCGCGGTCGAGGCGCCCAGCGAGGCGGCCGGGGTCAGCACGAACGAGAGCACGTTCCCGGCAAATCCGCTTAGAAAATAGAGCGCCAGGAAGCGCAAGTGCCCGAAACGCGCTTCGATGCCCTGGCCAAAGTTGAAGAGGGCATACATATTGAAACCGATGTGCAGGATCGAACCGTGCAGGAAGACCGGCGTCACCAGTCGCCAGATTTGCCCTTTGAGGATAAAGTAGCTATACTTGATGCCGAGGGAGGTCACGATATCGAAGTCGAGCTGCTGGCCGAGCAATTGCAGCAGGTAGATGAAAACAGTCAGACCGATCAGGGTGTAAGTGGCATACGGCTTGACGCTGGGCATATTGACGCGCACAACCTGGGGTTGGGGTGGTTGTGAATATGGTTCTGGGGTTGGATATTGACTCACAGTTCTCCTTATTTATAAACTTACCTTGCGCGGCTTGATGCGGTGATGCTCGGCCTGGATGATGGCGACCAGCGTATCCACCGTCTCGTCCAGGTGGAAGTCCGAGTTGACGACCACGTAGTCGAATTCAGCGATGCGCTTGAGTTCCTGGCGGGCGGTGGCGATGCGCAAAGCCAGCCCATCGGAGTTCTCGGATTTGCGCGCTTTCAGCCGGCTGACCATTTCCTCCTCGCTGGCGGTGGTCAGGAAAATGAGCAGGGCCTGCGCGGCCAGCTTGCGGAGGGTGGCCGCGCCCTGCACGTCAATGCGCATGACCACATCCTGGCCCGAGGCGAGCGCTTCGCGTACCTGCTGCTTGGGGATGCCCTTGTAATCATTATAGACGATGGCGTATTCGAGCAATTCGTCGGCTTCGATCATGTGGGCGAACTCGTCTTTCGAGACGAAGAAGTAATCCTTGCCGTGCACCTCGTTCTCGCGCTTTGGGCGGGTGGTGGCCGTGATGACAAAGTGGAAGGGCATATTGCGCTCCTTCATGCGTTGCAGCACGGTGTCCTTTCCCACGCCGGATGGCCCGGAGAGCACGATCAGCAGCGGCTGGGGATGGAAGAGGTTGAAATCGGGGTCAGAGGTCATCTCTCAATTGTACCCGAAACACTAATGAACTTTCACATTCAAATTCGGTAAAAACTTGTTTCGCAGAACGTCCCGCCGAAGGCCTACTCGGCAGGTTTCCTTCGATCCAGGGTTGATTTACTCAAACCCGCGGGACGGTTATTGCCTATGACAAATTCGGATAGTCTCCCTTTCCGGTGTGGTTATCGAAGATGCGCGAAAGTTAACCGCGAAGGCGCGAAGAACGCCAAGAAAAACCTAAAAAAAGCCTTCGCGGGCTTCTTTTCTTCGCGGTTCAAATCCATAATCCTGCGACTGCACTCAACAGGGAGACTACCCGCGAATGGACGAATTACGAAATGGTCAAAATTCGCGTCATTCGCTCATTTGCGTAATTTGCGTTAAAATTGGGACATGCCAACTTACGATTACATCTGCCTGGACTGTCACAAACGCTTTGAGATTTACCTTTCCTACAGCGAATACGGCGCGCGACCCGTTGCCTGTCCCCACTGTCAGCGCGACCACGTCCGCCGGCGCGTGCCGCGCGTGCGCGTGGCGAAATCCGAGGAGAGCCGGATGGACGATCTGGCCGGCGACTTCTCCGATCCCTCCGCGCTGGCCGGGCTGGAGAACGACCCGCAGGCAATGGGGCGCATGATGCGCAAGATGGGGAAAGAAATGGGCGAGGAGATGCCGCCTGAGTTTGATGAAGTGATAGACCGCCTGGAGAAGGGCCAGTCGCCGGAGGAGATCGAGAAGGAAATCCCTGATTTGGGGGGAGATGAGATGGGCGGCGGGGATTTTGGAATGGGGGATGAGTATTAGCAGTGGTCAGTGGTCAGTGACCAGTGAAAGAGGAACGCGTGAGCGGCGAGGCGCACGCGTCAGCCCCCTTCGGGGGTGCTCCGCGAAGACCACGACACAGCGAGCGGGAGCGCGCTGCAGATTGGACTCTCTCGTTAGAGAAAGGTGCGGCGCACCACCGCCGCCTTTGGAAGCTCGCTTTTTCACAACGGCGTGGTTCACACTCTCCAATCTATACCTTGAGCGGCCACAAATTGCGGTTTTGTGCATTTGCAAAATAGTCAAAATCGAACCGCGAAGCCCGCTAAGGACGCTAAGAAAAGCGTTTAAACTTCGCGTTCTTCGCGCTCTTAGCGGTAAAAACTGATATCTACTGTAATAATGACTGCACTGAAAAAACTCAATTTTGTCATGCTGAGCGCAGCGAAGCATCTCCATGATAATGAGGAGACTCTTCGCTTCGCTCAGAGTGACACCCACTTTTTTCAGTGGACTCAATAATCTGGGAAACGACCACCACGCTCGGTTTGGGCTAATTGGCTTCGCCTTGCTCCAGCAAAATATTCCCAGGCGCGCTGGCTCGGCTCACGTTCGATGTCAACGGACAGAGCATGACGGTGCGAATGCGGCTTTGGTTAAAGACATTATTCTGGATGACAACGTGTGGATGCCTGTATCCAGGCTCCGCATCGGCCGGCTCACCCAATTCAATCCAATAAACATCCCCCTGCCGGATCACCATTCGCCCTCCACGAGACTGCGATGCAGGTGGCGTGTGCTATCCAGGCGCTCTTGTTCGGCGGTATCCGGCTCATCTGCGTAGGCGCGGTTGATTTCATCCAGCAGCAGGCGGTTTTGATAACGGTGGATGAAGTCTTCGACGGCCAGCCCGAACAGGCGGCTGCGGGAAATTTTCATTTCCTTTGTCACAACTTCGGCCTGCTCAAAGAGCGACTGTTGAATGGAGATGGCTGTTTTTACATTTGCCATTTTGGTTATACCTATTGCTATAGTTCTCAACTCTTTTAGTTGAGCTCTTTGAATATCCCTTTCTCTAATTTCACCTGGAGAAATCCCGGTTTCTTTTTCAACAGTTTCTTCAGTATGCAACTGGCGAAGAACAGACATTACCTCATCATTTTTGTCGTGCTGGGTGTAGGCCATTGTTCTCCTCCGTGGAATCACTTTGGTAGTCGACCATATGTTATTTTCCTCAACTCCTCTTGCACCTCCCCCCACCCCCTCCCCGCATCCACAACCACCCACCTCCCCGGCTCGGCGGCGGCCATCTCCAGATAGCCCTGCCTTACCCGCTGGTGGAACTCCATCGTGTAGGCGTCGAGACGATTCCACTCGGTTTCATTTTTCGTTTTTCGTTTCAATCCCACTTCCACATCCAAATCCAGCAAAATGGTCAAATCCGGCGTCAGGCCGCCGGTGGCGTAGCGGACCAGCGCGCGCACTTCTTCCAGGTTTTGCCGGTGGCCGTAGCCCTGATAAGCCAGCGTCGAATCGGCGTAGCGGTCGCAGATGACAATCTCACCCGCTGCCAGGCGCGGCTGGATGACCTGCTCCACAATCTGCGCCCGCGCCGCCTGGTAGAGCAATGTCTCTGCCCGCGGGTGCATCTCGGTATTCTTTAGATCGTGAATGACGGCGCGGATTTGCTCGCTGATGGACGTGCCGCCCGGCTCGCGCGCCGTGTGGACGCGGTAGCCCTGTCCCGCCAGCCATTCGGCCAGGGGTTTCAGGTGCGAGGTCTTGCCGGAGCCTTCGGGGCCTTCGAGAGTGATGAACATAGTGATTAGTGTTCAGTGATCAGTTATCAGTGACTGAACACTGAACACTGAAAACTGATCACTGATGACTGGTTACTCCCTAAAAATCCTCACGTGCCTGCGCGGCTCTTTCCCATACGAATGCGAGACCAGTTCCGACAGACGGGCCATCTCGTGCTGGAGACGACGCACGGTGGCCGGGCCGGCGGGTAAATCCACCCAGCGTTCGCC
>JBDRTP010000319.1:0-2956 GCA_043823965.1 Chloroflexota bacterium | reverse complement strand
TGCTCGAACGCGGCGCCAAGATGCGGACGCAATCCGTTGATATTTGGTTAGACACAGGGACGATAGAGGCTACCCTTGAAACCAACCGCTATCTGTTGGAACGTTTGAACGTTCCAACTTTCCAACCTTCCAACGTTAAGATCGTGCCACCGGTTTTCATCCACGAAACTGCCAGGATAAGTGATTCGGTGATTGGCCCGTACGTCTCCATCGGGGCAAACTGTCAGATTGCGGACAGCAAAATCGAGGACAGCATCCTCGAGGCAGGGGTAACGGTGGAGGCCGCGGCCTTGAGCGGCTCGTTTATCGGCCGGCAGGCCAAGGTCGAGGGGCGTGGCGCAGAGGGCCAGCCGATGAAGTTGAATATTGGAGATGATTCATCTGTAAAAATGTAGGGCGGATTTCCACTTGTGCCTGCGGCACTAGTGCAGGCATATCCGCCCATCCTGGGCCGAGCCCGGCGGGTAAGAAACCCGCCCTACGATCATGACTGATATCGTCGAGTGCCATTCCGAGTACGAGTACGCCGAAAAGCCGGTCGCCCTGATGTGGCAGGGGCAGCGGCTGGAGATCGCCGAAATCCTGGCGCGCTGGCGAATTCCGGGCGCGAAATGCTTCCGGGTTCGTACGGCGGACGGGCAGATTTTTGAACTCTTTTACGGCGAGCTGTACGACGAGTGGCGAATCAATCAACCTTGAGGAGGAGGAATGTGCGCAGCACCTAATCGGCAGGAAATCTATGACGTGCGCTACCTTTCGAAGCGGGTGGCCGGACTGAAGTCCTCAGGCATCCGTAAATTTTTCGACATCGCCGCCAGCATGAAAGACGTCATCTCGCTGGGCATCGGCGAGCCGGATTTCATCACGCCCAAACCGATCATGGACGCCGGCCGGCGCGCCCTGGACGCAGGCGAGACGCATTACACCTCCAACGCCGGCAAGCTGGAACTGCGCCAGGCGCTGACAGACCACTTGCTGAAACTCTATGGTGTGAAGTACGACCCGTTGAGCGAGGTCATCATCACGGTCGGCGTTTCGGAGGCGCTCTACCTGACGATGACCGCCCTGCTCGACCCGGGCGACGAGGTCATCATCCCGACGCCCTGCTTCGTCTCGTACCAGGCGGAGGTGATCCTGGCGGGCGGCGTGCCGGTCGAGATCCCCAGCCGGATGGAAGACAATTTCCAACTCGACCCCGACCGCGTGCGAGCGGCCATCACGCCGCGCACGAAGATCATCTTCGTTGGCTATCCGAGCAACCCGACCGGCGCAGTCGCCACGCGCGAGACCCTGAGCCAGGTCGCAAAAATCGCCGAGGAGCGCAACCTGATCCTGGTCTCGGACGAGATCTACGACCGGCTGGTCTATGATTTCCAGCATGTCTGCCTCCCGGCGCTGGGCGAAAGCATCCAGAAGCGGACTGTTCTGCTGGGCGGCTTTTCCAAAGATTACGCCATGACCGGTTGGCGCATCGGCTACGCGGCCGGCCCAGCCGACATCCTCAAAGGGATGCTGCGCATCCACCAGTACACCATCATGTCCGCACCGACCATCGCCCAGGAAGCGGCCATTGAGGCATTGACGAATGGCGAGCAATACGTTCAGGAGATGGTCGCGGAGTACGACCGTCGGCGCAGGCTGATCGTCAGCGGACTCAACCGCCTGGGCCTGACCACTTTTGAACCGCGCGGCGCATTCTACGCCTTCCCGAAGGTGGCCGCCTCGGGTATGGACGACGAGACCTTCGCCGAGAAGCTGCTGCGCGAGGAACATGTGGCCGTCGTGCCTGGCAATGCCTTTGGCCCCGGAGGTGATGGCTTTGTGCGCTGCTGCTACGCCACGGCCTACGAGAAGATCGAGGAAGCCCTGCAGCGGATGGAAAGATTCATGACTCGGTATGGGTGAGGCAGTCATTTGCAGGAGGCCAATATGATCTTTCGCGTCGCTATTGAAAATAACAACGAAGGCATCCGCTCCATCGCCTGGGCGCTGGAGCATCCTGGCTGCTACGCCTACGGTGCGGACGGCGAATCCGCCCTCGCCAGCCTTCCCGCCGCCATCCGCGACTACGCCGCTTGGATTGCCAAACACGAAACGCCCTGGCTGTCCACCGATGAGATCGAAGTCCGCCTCGAAGAGGCTTGGACAGACTACAACATCAACGAGAGTTATGAGCGGGACGAGAAGTCCGACTACTACATGGTGGATGCCTGGTTCCAGCATGACTGGAAGCCGCTCACCGCGATTGACGTCCAGCGCGGCTTGAAAATGCTCGCCTGGAGCCGGGCCGACCTATTGAAAACCGTCAAGGGCTTGAGCGATGAAAAACTCAACCAGACCTGCCTGGGCGAGCGTTGGAGCATCAATGGCATCTTGAAACACGTCGGCGGTGCGGAATGCTGGTATCTCGACCGGTTAGGGCTGGCCCTCCCGCGCGAGCAGATTCCAGACGAGCCGTTCGCGCGGCTGAAAGTCTCGCGGGCGCGCCTGAACGAAATTCTGCCCACGCTCGAAGGCTCCAAGCAAGTGGTCGGCGTGGATGGCGAGTTCTGGAGTCCGCGCAAACTACTGCGCCGCGCCCTGTGGCATGAACGGGATCATATCGAGCACATCCGCAAGTTACTAAAGGATCTTGCTGGGATGAAAGTCCCCCCATTCAAGCCGTGATGTTTGATAACAGCCTTGTTGCATCGTTAGCTTGCCTCGAGCGAGAAGTAATGACAAGAGAAGAAAGTTGAATCCTCATATTACTGGCACCATTTTTGACATCCGGAAATACTCCATCCACGACGGCCCCGGCATCCGCACGACAGTTTTTTTCAAAGGTTGCCCGCTGCGTTGCTGGTGGTGTCACAATCCGGAAGGTCAGGCTGCGGAGATTGAGGTGATCTTCCGCGAGAATCGCTGCATCCGCTGCGGGGCCTGCGTGGAGACCTGTGAGCACGGTGCAATCTCG